>CAZZEE010000180.1:0-2509 GCA_964652695.1 uncultured Cytophagales bacterium | reverse complement strand
AAGTGGCTATAATAGGCATATTTTCTGTGCCATATTTACTTTCGCAGCGGGTCTAATGTTGTGCAAATTCTTTGTAAATAGCAGTTTTAAGTTTGGGAGTTAAAGCTGATTGTATAATTTCGTATGTCATAATAGCTTAAGATTGATAAGCGTTCACGCCTACATATTTCACCTAACAATCGCCTGAATATCCATACAGTTTTTAAAGGAGCCAAACTTGTTATACCAATTATTGCCTTCGGCGACATACTTTTTGTCAGCCACACAAAAAGTATGCAAAAAAGTCTGCGCTACTGGGAAAATGGCTAAAATGAACTCCCTATGCGCAAGTTGAAGAGAACTATGCCAAACTAAAGCTACAGGGCTAACCCACTGTCCTAGTTCTCTTTCCCCAAGGCTGGCTGCGCATTTTTTTACGCCATTTTCCCAAAGGCGGATCTTTTGCTTCATAACCCTTTTATAAATAGGCGTGAACGGGTACTGAGATTGTGCCCTTGGAGTATAAGCCTAGGAAATTGACAAGAGCAATCTCTAATCAGAGAAAGTCATAGACTGACTGACCCTGCCAATCAAATCCGCTATTCGTTGTGCATAACCACCTTCATTATCATACCAGGCAATTACTTTAACCAAGTTATCTTGTGTATAAGTAAGGCCTGCATCAAAAATGCAAGAGTGTGGATTCCCAATTACATCTACCGAGACAATAGGATCTTCAGTATAGGCTAATATGCCTTTTAAGTTGCCATTAGCAGCTTGCTTCATAGCTGCGTTGATTTGTTCTTTCGTTGCAGGCTGGCGCAGGACAGCTGTTAGATCTAGCATCGATCCATTGGATACAGGAATACGTACTGCTATGCCATCTAGCTTGCCTTGTAGGTGTGGTAGCACGACTCCAATAGATTTAGCAGCCCCCGTAGTAGTAGGGATGATAGATTGGGCAGCTGCCCTAGCTCTGCGTAAGTCTTTATGAGGCGCATCTTGTAGGCGTTGATCGGCAGTATAGGCATGAATGGTATTGATATATCCTTTTTCGATACCAAAGTGTACATCGAGTACTTGGGCTAGTGGAGCAAGGCAGTTGGTGGTACAAGAGGCATTTGAAATAATAGGTCCAGCTGTAGGTAAGATATGGTCATTAACTCCTAGAACAACTGTGGGGATATCTTCGCTAGCAGGGGCAGAGATAATCACTTGTTGGGCACCGGCTTGTAAATGCTGAGAAACACTCGTACGATCTAAAAACCTACCCGTCGACTCTAAGACAATATCTACTTGGAGGGATGCCCATGGCAGCTGACTAGGGTTGTATTCAGATAATACTTGTATCTTCTTGTCATCTATCAGTAGGTGGCCTTCCTCATGCGCGATAGTAGATGGGTGGACTCCGTAGTTGGAGTCGTATTTAAATAAATGTGCCAAGGTAGCAGCGTCTGCCAGGTCATTGACAGCTACTACTTCTATGTTTTCTACCGCCAATAGTTTTCTAAGACTGATTCTACCTATTCTTCCAAAGCCATTAATGGCTATTCTTGCTTTACGCATATATTTGTTGTGGTAATAGACTTCTTCTAAAACCTTCGTCTTTTGCCCTCTGGATGCGTGTGGTGGCAGAAGTGAGCTTCTGCCACTCAATGAGTGTGGTGGGTCTCCAAATGTGGATTGCCACGGTTGCTGCGCAGCCTCCTCGCAATGACGGTCCGGTTACTTACCAATTCCTTCCTTTTTTTAAGGAATAGCTACAAACTTACAATTTTCACTGCAAATAACTGTATTGCTTAGGCCTTTTTGGTGTCGTTATTGCGACTGCCATGGATCTGTGATCCTCGCAGTGACAGAAGCGAAGCAACCTCAAAGTTGCTCATCACTGCGTAGGCCCATAAGGTAGGAAATCATAATCCATTATTTGGTATAATAAATTATCGTAGCTTCGACGCTAGAAGATAGTCTTAATGGATTATTTTCTAGCCCACAAGCCTATGCAACGATGAGCCCTCTGCTAAGGATCTTCGATTGCCACGCCACGCTTGTGGCTCGCAATGACGCGCAGTAACAGGGGGTTGCGACGATCACTCCCGTAACCGCTTGCCACGGTCGCTTGCGCTCCCTCGCAATGACGACGAAGGCTGTGGCAGTTCCCTGGCAATGACAGGTTTAATTGTTGACATATTCTACATATTGTAGCCTAGCCTTGCCTCAAACTTAGCGAGCAATGCTTGATCGCTTACTTTTAGATTTTGCAGCATGTTGGATAGTTTAATTTGCTCAAATATAGGTAAATAGATCGCATTGCCACTTAATGCTGCCTCAATGAGCTTTTCGTCTTGCCGTTCTAAGTAAATAATAATGTCTAATAAAGCAGCCTGATCATCTTTATTGAAGCTGATAATGTCTTGCAAAAAATAGGGTTGCTGCTTGGGTGGTATGCTCATAAAAAGCCTCCATAATCCATCTCTATCTTCTTCAGCAAGAAGATGCACGCGCCAACAGACCTATGATCGGACAAATT
>CAZZEE010000179.1:0-2516 GCA_964652695.1 uncultured Cytophagales bacterium | reverse complement strand
TGCCAATATATTATATATAATCACCTAATACAAGGTTGTTTAGTATAGATAATGGGATCTAAAGTTGATGCAAGAAATAATACGGAAAAGACTCCCCTGCATTTGGCAGCCTATCAAGGACATCTAGAGGTTGTACAAAAATTGCTAGATAAGGGGGCTAATGTTCATGCACGAGAACAAGATGATGTAACACCTTTGCATTTTCCAGGTAACGCAGCGGTAGCACAAGCATTAATAGCTCTAAAGGGGCCGATATTAATGCACAAGATAAAGACGGTCAGACGCCCTTGCAGGTGGCAGCTTATGGAGATGATTTAGAGGTAGTACAAGTGTTAATAGCTCAAAGAGCCGATGTTAATAAACAAAGCAGTAAGATTTTTGATAACTTTTTGGCTCCTTTACATTTTGCAACCTATAAGGGACATCTAGAAGTAGTAAAAAAGTTACTAGACTCAAACGCTAACGTTGATATTCAAGATGTCAACCAAGGGACACCTTTACATTGGGCAGTCTCTGGAAAGCATCTCAACGTGGTAGAGAAGTTACTAAATAGTAAAGCTAATATCAATGCACAAGACAGGATCGGTCAGACACCTTTACATGTAGCCTTCGCCCTAGGAGCAAGAGATATACAAAAAGCGTTAAAAAATGAAGGAGCTCGTATGGATATAAAAGATCATCAAGGACGGAACCCTGAAGCCTTAAAAGTTATGGGGCGATTTAGTATAATAGAACGAAAATTAACCTCCACCCCTTACGAAATTGGTGAGCTCAAGGAAAAGAAATAGTTAAACTCCCTAGTGTGCATAGACCCTAAAAATGAATCTAGTAGCTTAAAAATACCTAACATTGCCAATAAAACAATCATGACCAGGTCGTAATGGTCATCTTGGTAGTCGGTATAAACGTACCGCCATAAAATTGGCTAATTTCATAAACCGCTCTCCAGAACTAATTCAAAAATTACCACAGGCTGAGATGAGCTAGTGAGTTAAGAAAAAACTTCAGGGATATTCAAGCTACTAGGTTTCCCTTAGATGTGTGGTATAGCATAAATAGCTGGTTTGACATGTGTGGTGCTGTTGGGCGGTTGCTAGTTGTAATATATGCGTGAACATTTGCAAAATTGGTATTTTTACTACAAAGAAGCCAAATAATTTAATACATACCAATAAAAAGGTATCATCACCATATTGAAGGGGAAAGTAATCACCAACGCTGAAGAAAGGTATACACTTGGATCTGCTGTAGGTACAGTAAGCCTAAAAGCAGCGGGTACTGCTATATAAGAAGCACTGGCTAATAAAACCAGCAGCAGCAAACTATCTCCTAGGTTGATATGGAAACAATAAGTCAATAACAAGCCAATAGCAGCATTAATGAGCGGTATCCCTATAGCTAGTGCCAGCATGAAAGGACCTAACGCCTTTAATCCTGCTATGTTTCTACCTACCAACAAACCCATATCTAATAAAAAGAAAAGGAGCATACCCTTTTTTATGCCTACTATAAAAGGTTGCAAAGAAGTAAATTCAGCAGGACTGCTCCAATACCCTATCAACAAACTTCCTAGCAGCACAACAATGGAACCATTCCTAAAGACTTCTTTCAAGATATTCGCATACGTATAAGCGCCTGTGGTCTTATCATAGATACGTATCAGCAGCAATCCAATGAGGATAGCGGGGAACTCCATCAAGGCCACCAACGCTACCATATGGCCCCCATAGGCTACATGGCAATCATTTAAATAAGAGCTTGCTGCCATAAAAGTCACTATGCTAATAGAACCATAGCTTGCAGCTATAGCACCAGCATTGGGCAAACTCAATTTCTTTTTGACTAGGTAAAATACATAGAGTGGAGTTACAACAGCCATCAACAACCCAATGGATACTGTCATTAAGGTTTGGGTGTTCCAGGAGCTGTATGCTAATTCCACACCTCCTTGGAAACCAATAGAAAAAAGTAGATATAAGGAGATAAATTTACCAACGGAACGCGGAATTTCTAAGTCAGAATGGATCAGTGTAGCAATGACACCTAACAGAAAGGTTAGTAACGGTACACTCAAAATAGCATGCATAACTTCAACAATGATCACTATAGTAAAGCCATTTGTAAGTAGTACATCATTCAAAAGACTTGCCTTATTCAAGTCGTCATTGCGACTGCCACGACTATTCGGGTTGCTTCGGCCCTAAAAGGGCCTCGCAATGACATCGCAGCGAAAGTAGTAAAGCACAATCCCGAAGGGCTCATCACCGACCTAGGATTGCAGTGTTGCGATAATCCCCATTATACAAAAATGGATTGCCATAGACCCCCTGCCACGGCCCTCCGATTGCCACGCCACTATGTGGCTCGCAGTCACGGGGCCTCGCAATAAAATACTGACTAGGCCTAGCGGTGGAAAACCATATAGGTACTAGGATCTACTATAACCTACATATAGCAAAAAACTTATTATTAGATTACAACCAAGAAATAATTAAGAGCATCTATTAAGTCGTTTA
>CAZZEE010000178.1:0-2590 GCA_964652695.1 uncultured Cytophagales bacterium | reverse complement strand
AACAACTCAAAGAAGGTATTCGCGTAACAGTGATTGCTACTGGTTTTGAGGATTCTCAAATCTCCCAAGCCATGGCACAAACAGAGCCTGCTATTTCTTACGGAGCTCCTCAGCAAAAAAATACACCTGCCACGCACCAACCTGCTCAAGGATATCTTTTTAATACCTTTGCTAACACAGAAGAAGCCAGTACGCCCAATGAATCTGTCCATAAGTATCAGGAACTAAAAAGACAAACTCAACCCGCCAACAAGGATATAAGGAAACCCCTACAGACTACCCGCCAAATGACAGGAGCTCTCTCCTTGCCATTTGATGTCTTAGAAGCCAAAAGACAACTACTTCGTGAGAAGGCGCAACATAGGATTCAAGAGCTTAGCCACCAACAAGCTAATGGGCTCAGTGAGGATATATTGAAAGAGTACATAGAAGTACCTGCCTACCTAAGAAGAGGTATTCAGCTAGAAGAACTTAACATGATACCTGAGCAAGATATTATTCGATATCATCTCAATGAACAAAGTGGAAAAGAGTAAGATGTAGAGGTGGGTTGTTCTTCTTAAGTTTATCCTGAAGCGTACAAAGAATCTCTTCCTGAGGAAGATATATGCAATTTTGAAGTACAACTTCGGATTTACATAAAATTACACCAACTAACTTTGTCGTAACTGCTTAGCAAGCTGATCTTGAAACCCCATCATACCCAATCCTCCTCCTCCATGAATAACCAAGATATTGCCGAGCACATCAGAAGTAGTGAGGATAATCTGTTTCGCCATAAATAATAGCTTAGTAGTATAGACAGGATCTGTTAAAATACCATCTTGACGGGACACTTGGATCATTGTTTCAAATACCTGATGATTCGTAGAACCAAAAGACTGAGCTGTCGTGGGCATATAAAAATGTAGCTTCTCCACTAGGCGCTCCCAGACAATGGGCTCCTTCATGGTAGGCAGCAGCTGTTGATAGAATTCTTGCAGTCGTTCCAAAAACTCCTGTTGCGTAAGTGCCAATAAGACAATGTGGATATGGGGATTCCTTGCATGTATAGCTAATCCCACCATAAGTCCTATAGCTGCTAACCCCGTCCCAGCTTCGATGAAGATATGCTCAAACCCCAGATGATGTGCTTGTTCATTCCTGACAATGTCTTCTCCTAAGGTGAGTGAACCAGGCAATGCCTCTACCATGCAAGCTCCCTCTGGAATGAGAATAGCTGAGCCAGTTGGGAAAGACTGTACCAATGCTTGTGCCCTGCTAGTAACCTGATCCCAATCTGCTCTAGGGATCCACGTTATTTGACTAGTTGGTACCAAGAGAGAAGTCAACAAGAAATTACCTTTGCAATACGGAGGATGATCACCTCGCAATAACAGATGTGGTGTAATACCACGCTCAATCAGTAATTGCGTTAATCCTACAATGTTATTAGAATAAGCACCTCCAATCAGCACAGCATGCTGTATAGATAGCTCCTTGATATGAGCCATCAACGACTCATACTTGCGTAGCTTAGTACCACTCATGCCAAATCCCAATTCATCTTCTCGTTTGATATAAACAGTACTATGCGGCTTCGCAATAAATTTTAAAGGATGTATGCGTGAATGAAGCATGCGATCTAGTGCAACAGTGAAACAAGTGACTTGTATTTAATAGACTTCTTGTAAAATTAAGTATTTGCGTGATTGCGGGGGACTTCATTAAGAACAAATTACTGACGCACACAAAAAGCAAAAGACGTAGATTGCGCAAAAAGTCTACTCAAATTTAAAACATGCTTTTCAAAGTAATAGCATTGCTAACTGCATGGGCATACATCGTATTATTAAAATAAACCCAAAGTTGTTGATTCTTGCTTGCTTAACTTTATGTGCCCAATTTTTTAAAGTCTCTTCTGTATAACAACCTGCATAAACTGGCGCGCCATGGAAGCGTATATAAGCAACTCCTTGGGTTATCATAAGCTCTTCTGGCAGTCCAAAGCCACTTACTGTACAAAAGATTATATTGCGCTGTTGTAGCCCACGAACTACCTCAGACTCCCAACAACTTGGATGGCGGAACTCCACATTGTTATAATGTGGGTCAACCTGACTAAGAAGCTGTTCCATATTGTATTCCAAAAACCTAAAGCTTGCAGGAAACTGAAAAGAAAATATCCTAGCTTATCTTGTAAGATCTCTTGCAACCCATAAAATTGCTGAACAGGTTCTTGCACCTGCTTCATTCTATGAGTATGGGTGACAAGCCGGCTCATCTTGAGAGAAAATCTAAAGTCATGAGGAACTTGCTGATTCCATGCATGGACAGCTTTCTCCGTGGGGAAGTGGTAAAACGTACTATTTACTTCAAGGGTATTAAAATGGCTTGCATAATAGGAAAGATAATTTCTAGCAGGAAGATGGGTGGGATAGAATACCCCTTTCCATTCTTGATAACTCCAACCTGAACAGCCTATATAAACTTCCATAATTAATCTAATATAGCGTGTCACGCCTACGCTGTACAAGTTCAAAAAGTAAAGATTATTAGACCTTCTGCGAAAGTCGAAAATACATCTAAGAAGAAGATTTGGTTTAGATTA
>CAZZEE010000177.1:0-2599 GCA_964652695.1 uncultured Cytophagales bacterium | reverse complement strand
ATATCTTGGAAGAACAAGGCTATGATACGAAGATGTTAGCAAGAGCCCGAGAGATCATCGAACATCCTGAAAGTTACCAAGCCAAGTTGTAGGGTAATAGGATAGCCTATGGGACTTTGTTAATTTGGTATAGCATAGATCAGATAAAACAGAAGTCATACGAAATACTCGACTGTCCTCCCTGCCCCTCGTCATTGTGAAGGCACGAAGTGACTGCGGCAACCAAGTCAGGGGTAAACTCCGGCAGGAAATCCAGACAGTTAGTGACCATAAGATAGCAATCATTATTTTAAGATACCTGATGAGTCTAAAATTAAAGGATAACACGATAGTTTAAATAAAATTCTATTGACCTGGACCACTGCATTGATAGAAATGACGCTGTAATGGTATAATATCATGGCAAAACAATTGCTGTAAACTGCTATCTTCAACTAACAATACTGTGGTTTAGGTTTTAGAAAAGTCTACTAAAGATCGTTATTACTTGATTGCTTGCAGATTACGTCAACTTTTATTTACATCAGGGTACCTCATTTAAATGATTATTGTTATGCAGCATGCTAATTTCATACAGAAGCTTTTTCAATATCTAAGAGCAGAAAAATACCTTACAAGGGTGATTGGGCTATTGTCCTTAGGAACTTTTTTAGAATACTTTGATTTATTCCTATATGCCCACATGGCGGTGTTGTTAAACAATATATTTTTTCCACCCACCGACTCTCAGGCTCAAACTTTGGTAACGGCTTTTGCTTTTTGCAGCTCCTTTGTTTTTAGGCCGCTGGGAGCTATTATATTTGGGTATATAGGGGATAATTATGGACGTAAAATTACGGTAGTCATTACTACCTTTATGATGGCTGTTACTTGTCTCATCATGGCCATGGCACCTATGTATGACCAAGTAGGTATTGCGGCTGCTTGGATTGTGACCTTTTGTCGCCTTTTACAAGGTATATCTTCGCTGGGAGAGATAACAGCTGCGCAGATGTATCTAACCGAAGGTACGGCCTTTACCAGCTAGGTTTCCTGTAGTAGGTATAATTAATATTGCTGCTGTTACTGGGGTAATAGCAGCAATAGGTGTAAGTGTTTTAGCGACTTCTACAGGATTTGATTGGCGGATCGCATTTTGGATAGGAGCAGGCGTAGCTGTTGTAGGGAGTATAGCCCGTACTACCTTACGTGAATCGGTCGAATATGCGGACGGTCTCAAAAGGATGCAAGGCTTTGCCAAGAAAGTTAATGCACCTATAGGTGATATCAAGCCCTTTCTATAATAAGAAAGTCAATCCAAGAACAGCGCTTGCTTATTTTGGGATTATGTGTGTTAGCCCCATTATTATATATTTTGTTTACTTTTATAGCATTAGCATACTTGAAGATCTTTTTCACTACACTGCCCATCAAGTCTTAGTACATAGTTTATGGGTGGGAATTATAGCAGAGTTACTGGGTTGGGCTGTTTTACGTACCTATCTGACCACCATCTTCCATCCACTGAAGATTCTTCGTTTTAGTTGGATCGTGTTATGTATACTAAGCTTACTTATGCCATGGTATATGAATCACGTTACTGCAGTATGGCAGCTATTTTTAATACAAGCTTTATTACTCTTATTTAGAGTACATGATTTTCCAGCAGTGCCTATTTTTTACAGAAGCTTCCCAGTATTTAAACGATTTACAGCAACTAGTTTGCTGTATGCCATAGCATATGCTGTTAGCTATGCTGCTACTGCTTTTGGGCTCACGTATTTAATTCATTATTTCGGTTATTGGGGGCTCTTAGTGCTAATGGTTCCATCACTCATAGGTTATGGATTTAGCCTTCATTATTTTATCGACCCAGAAAGGAAAGCAGATAGGTATCCTGTATTAAAGATGTGGGATATTAAAGAGAGTATCACAAAAGAGGGAGATAGCATTTTTATACCCAAGGGAAGTAATTCTTGAGACGTAACTTTACTATTTAGTGGTGATTTCAGGAGTAGCTCCCCGTTATCACGGGGGTGCCCACTGGCAGTCGCTCGGCTGTGCCGAGTGACGGATATGTGCTTAGCTATGCTAAGAAGAAAGTGTCAAACTGGTAATATAGGTTATACTCCTATAGTCGCTCGGCTATTGCCGAGTGACGGATATGTGCTTAGCTATGCTAAGAAGAAAGTGTCAAACTGGTAATATAGGTTATACTCCTATAGTCGCTCGGCTATTGCCGAGTGACCCATATGAAATATAGTTGTCCCAAGTAATTATCAGGAAGTTTTTAAGAGTATGGTTTGAAATGACCTCAAATAGTCCTCACTCGGCAATAGCCGAGCGAGTGCTTAGGGTCGTCATTGCGAGGCTATGCAGTAGCCCTGGCAATCCATAAAACTCATCTTAATTAGTTAATCCTTAAGAACTCTTAAAATCGCCAAAAATAGTAGTAAAAACGCATATTTTTTCTCAAAAAAAGCTTAAAAAGGTGCAAAAAAAATTGCAAGCAAATGTTATTTTTTTACCAACCGCCTTGATTAAAGAGCGTTAAAAAATTCCCCAGGTACCAGGCGAACCGAACCAGCACAGTGGGTAGGCATAGCATGTCATTGCGAGC
>CAZZEE010000176.1:0-2630 GCA_964652695.1 uncultured Cytophagales bacterium | reverse complement strand
CAAGAATACCCCTATATAAAATCCCCACTTCAAGACACCTAATACAGCTCCCACTAGCTTATCAAAGCCTCCTAAAAGGGTCATGTGAATCAGGCGACTAAAAAGCTTACCAATCAGGGTTACGATAATTACAATGGCAATGAAAGCAAGTACAAAGATGATATAGGGGGTCAAATTCCCTAAGTTAACACTCCATTTTTGAAGGAGTCGAGTCAAAAGCTCCATCACTTTAACGCTACTGATGGTGGCTATCAAGAAGGCTCCTAACGAAAAGCATTCTGCTACAAATCCTCTTTTAAACCCGCTATAGGCGCCCCCTGTCAGTAAAAGCAACCATAAGATATCTAAAGCTTTCACGATTCATCAAAATAACACGCACTATATGTATGGAGCTCAACCAGCCCCTGTCAGCCAAGCAAATTAACATCCTTTACTCTTTTTCCAAAATAAGGCTCAACAATACTCCTAGAATCACTAATCCCATACCTACAAAAGCTACCCAATGAAATCGTTCTCCCAGCAGCAGGTCTATCAGCAAAGCATAAGGTATGCCCAAATAAGAGATAGCTGATACATGTGCAATAGGTGCTAGTTGGTAAGCCCTAATCGCCAAATACTCAGCTATATATGCAACCATACTTAATCCCATCAATAACAACCCCTCGTATGGAGTAGGCCACACAAAAGTATACAAACAACAAATACCTGTTAGCACGCCTATGCATATATTGGCATAGTTGGAGATTACCAATGGATGCTCAGATGTTTTTAGCTTAGCACTTAGGTTGTTAGAAACACCCATCAATAATGCGCTGATTAGCCCCAAGCTAATTAAGTAAACAGATTGGCTATTCATGCTGAAACTCTGAATAGAGGTTAACCAAACACCTACAAAAGCCAGGAGAAAAAGCATCCATCTACGTAGGCTGACTGTCTCCCTCAGCATAAAAATCCCCAGGATAGCTGTAAAGATGGGTGAAATATTTTGGAGCACATTAGCTGTAGATAAAGGTAAACGCACCAGTGTAATAAAAAATAGAGCTATACCTAATCCACTACTCAACCCACGTAGTAATAACATACCCTGGTTGTTCCCCCACATAGGTGCTTTTTGATACATCAGCATGACACAGCTGATAAGAAGTCCAAAGATCGACTTGTAAAAAATAATTTCGGCTATTGGAACATGTTTCAATAGCTTAAAGAATAAGCCCATCCAAGCAAAGCACAAGGAAGAGATGAGCATATATTGAATACCTTTTGGAATCTGTTTCATATAGGTCTTGTTTTGAAGTAGACTTCCTTCCTAACCGTCGTCTTTTGCCCCCTGGAGACGCGGCAGCAATCAGCCCACAATGCAATCCACCATTGCGAGTTCTGCAAGGACCGGGGCCATCGGCTCCAGCCGAGTGACGATGGCTTATGGATATGGATTATTAGTTCCTTACCCATGGGCCTACACAGTGATGAGCCCTCTGCCACGGCCTTCTCAATGACGGCACCAAATATACTTTATCTCCATTGTTGACACACCCTAACCGATGATATCCCTGCTACGGTACTATATATCTGGCAGGAACACCCCATCCTGTATCATCAATTTTCTATCTGCTCTCTCTGCTAAGACCTGATTATGGGTAGCTAATACAAAGGTCTGTCCTAGAGTTTGGCGTAAGTTAAAAAATAATTCATGTAATGCCGCAGCATTTTGAGAGTCTAGGCTACCACTGGGTTCATCTGCAAATACAATACGCGGGTTATTGATCAATGAACGTGCCACAGCCACTCTTTGCTGTTCGCCTCCAGATAAGGCAGCAGGCTTGTGATGCATGCGGGCTGCTAGCCCCAAGAGTTGTAACAAGTCCTTAGCACGCTTTTCCACACTATGCGCATCTTCTCTACCAATATACCCAGGTAAGCACACGTTT
Source organism: uncultured Cytophagales bacterium (assembly GCA_964652695.1). Taxonomy (GTDB): domain Bacteria; phylum Bacteroidota; class Bacteroidia; order Cytophagales; family Amoebophilaceae; genus Amoebophilus. The sequence goes on along the minus strand of CAZZEE010000176.1, from coordinate 702 downwards.
TCTAAGGTAGTCAACTCTGGCAACAGGTTATGAAACTGAAATACAAACCCAATATGCTTATTCCTAAAGGCAGCCAACTTATTGCCATGCAAGGCTAACAGGTTGTCTCCTCCTAAATACAAGGAGCCCGCATCCGGTTTATCCAACGTAGCCAGGATATGCAATAAGGTACTCTTACCTGCACCAGAGGCCCCCATAATAGCGACCACCTCCCCAGCAGCTACTTGCAAATCTATTCCCTTTAAAATGGGCAGCTTACCATAGCTCTTGCTAAGACTTTGGGCTACTAATAACATCGATGGTTTATTCATAAGCATTAACAATTGAACTGAACAAGATAGCAAGCGCATGGCTTATAGGGCAAGCTTGTAGGGCTTGGAAATGAAATGATGGATTTAAATAGCTTCAATTTATAAAATTTAGCTATTTTCGTTGAGCATTTTTAGATGGATTGATGATTGATCTTCTTTAGCGCTCGTAGTTCAACTGGATAGAACGTCGGATTTCGGCTCCGAAGGTTGAGGGTTCGAGCCCTTCCGAGCGCACGCTCACTTGTGTAGTAGTTGGAAAAACTATTCTTTAAAAGAGCAGTGAGATAGAAAAGGGCATACATACCTGCTTACCAGCATTGCCATAGTAATAAAAATATACTACATCCATATAACAAGTTGTGGATTGTTTCCTATTGGGTTACACATCTCT
>CAZZEE010000175.1:0-2666 GCA_964652695.1 uncultured Cytophagales bacterium | reverse complement strand
ACTAGCGACCGTGCGTGAAAGCAGGTTCTTGGGCTGCTTTTTAAAGAAAGAATATTTTGCCAAATTGTCATACTTCTTGATTAAATGCAGGATAGAGTTATAATAAGGTGATATTGAAAGTGAGCTTTTGGCACAAAAAAATTTATTCTCGGCTATATTCATGATCATTTTTTATACATATATGATAGTATTGGAACGTAAACAAGCGGGTGCATCCGAGAAAGGACGTATCGTTCAATCCACATAAGTTTGGCATAAAATATGTTAACTTAGATGATATGTTTTAAAAATGATTATTAATCAGAAATACATCGATAACAATACAATAATTTATTGAACTTATGACTAAAGTAAATATTAAACCCTTGGCTGATAGGGTCTTGGTAGAGCCTGCAGCCGCAGAGACAAAAACAACAGGAGGCATCATCATACCAGATACTGCTAAAGAAAAGCCACAAAGAGGTACAGTGGTTGCTGTAGGACCCGGTAAAAAAGATGAACCTTTAACTGTGAAGGTAGGTGACCAAATCTTATATGGTAAATATGGAGGAACAGACATTACGGTAGACGGGAAAGATTATCTGATTATGAGAGAGTCAGATATTTATGCTGTTGTATAAGCTGACCAGCAAATGATAATTGTACAACTACTATAATTAAAGAATAAACATATGGCAAAAAACATAATTTTCGATGCGGAAGCGCGAGCAAAACTTAAAAGTGGGGTAGACACCATGGCCAATGCCGTGAAAGTAACCCTAGGCCCTAAAGGCAGAAATGTGGTGATTGACAAGAGATTTGGAGCCCCTATCATCACAAAAGATGGTATAACTGTAGCTAAAGAAGTAGAATTGAAAGATCCAGTAGAGAACATCGGAGCTCAGCTAATTAAAGAAGTAGCTTCTAAGACAGCGGATGGAGCTGGTGATGGAACAACTACTGCTACTGTATTGGCTCAGTCTATTTTTTCAATAGGTATTAAAAACGTAGCTGCCGGTGCTAATCCTATGGATTTAAAGAGGGGTATCGACAAGGCTATTGAGGCCGTGGTGGAGAAACTCAAGCAAGACTCTAGGAAGATTAGTAACACCAAGGAAATAGAGCAAGTAGCTACTATTTCTGCTAACAACGATACTAAAATCGGTAAGATGATAGCGGATGCTATGGATAAAGTAGGTAAAGACGGGGTCATCACTGTAGAAGAAGCAAAAGGTACTGAAACAGAAGTAAAAGTGGTGGAAGGTATGGAATTCGATAGAGGTTACTTGTCTCCTTACTTCGTTACCAACGCAGAGAAAATGGAGGCAGAACTAGCTAATCCTTATATTCTCATATGTGAGAAAAAAATTGCTGTGATGAAAGAGTTACTTCCTATCCTAGAAGCTGTCTCCCAAACAGGAAGACCCCTATTAATCATTGCCGAAGATATAGAAGGAGAAGCACTAGCTACCTTGGTAGTCAATAGAATAAGAGGCATCCTTAAAGTGGCTGCAGTGAAGTCTCCTGGCTTTGGTGATAGAAGAAAGGCTATGCTAGAGGATATAGCGATCCTTACTGGTGGTACTGTTATCTCCGAAGAAAGAGGTTACAAACTAGAAAATGCGACACTTGACTACTTGGGTACTGCTGAAAAAGTTAATATTGACAAGGACAATACCCTCCTTGTTAACGGAAAAGGTAAGAAAGCAGATATCCAAGCAAGAATTGCTCAAATCAAGTCGCAGATCGATAATATCACTTCCGATTATGATAAGGAAAAACTACAAGAGCGTCTAGCCAAACTATCAGGTGGCGTGGCTATCCTATACATAGGCGCTGCTACAGAAGTAGAAATGAAAGAGAAGAAAGACCGCGTAGATGATGCGTTACATGCTACCAGAGCAGCTGTACAAGAGGGAGTTGTGGTAGGAGGTGGCGTAGCTTTGATTAGAGCTATATCCGCTTTAGATAAAATAGCTGTAGAGAATGAAGACCAGGCTACGGGTGTCAATATCATACGTGCTTGCTTAGAAGCTCCTCTTAAAACCATCGTTAGCAATGCAGGTGGAGAAGGTGCTGTTATCGTGCAAAAGGTGAAAGAAGGAAAAGGAGACTTTGGCTACAATGCTAGAACCTCTGCCTTTGAAGACCTGTACCAAGCAGGCGTCATAGACCCTACCAAGGTAACTCGTCTTGCCCTAGAAAATGCTGCTTCTATTGCTTCCTTGCTGCTTACTACAGAATGTGTAATAGCAGAGGAGAAAGAAGAAGAAAAGCCTGGCCTAGGAGCTTCTGGCATGGGTGGAGGTATGGGTGGAATGATGTAAGATCAAATCCGCAAAAGTGGTGTTATAAATTTATTCCTGACACTCCGGTAAATAAAAACCCAAGGTTATTAACCTTGGGTTTTTACTTTTTAGGGGGCTACCTCTCGGTCTGCTTTAAATTGTTAAACCAACCCACACCTTAGGTGCGTATGATATAGCAAATGGTAATTAACCTAAGCTAGTTACGCGATTGGCTTAAAGCCTGGATGTCCGTGTTCGCTTCCGTCACTGCGAAGCCGCTGCGGCTGTGGCAGTCCCTCGCCATGACGTCATCGCGAACCCCGTGTAGGGGCGTGGCTATCCAAAAAATAAAAAAAATAAAAAAATAATCATTGAATAAATAAATCAAAATCAAAATCA
>CAZZEE010000174.1:0-2672 GCA_964652695.1 uncultured Cytophagales bacterium | reverse complement strand
CAGCAGCGGAGACTTTTTTGCATACTTTTTGTGTGGCTGACAAAAAGTATGTCGCCCAAGGCTAAACTGACTACAAAGACATTATTTCTCTGTACTCGATATAGGGGTAAACGAATACTCTGGTATCTATCCAATTCGTTATACCTATTCAGTCCGCCATTGCGAAATATAATGGATTGCCACGCCCTTGCAGGGCTCGCAATGACGACCGGAATAGGTCATCAAATGATGTACTAATAATGTAAATGACTTTACTATATTTGATATGGAAATAACCACCACATATCCACAACTACAAGAAGCTTGGGAAAAACACAGGGCTACCCTATCTGGTCAGTATAGTTGGGAGAAAATCCAACAAGATGCTTACACCCTCTTAGAGCAAGGTAGGTTCCTAACAACAAAATCAGAAGACTATAAGTATACGCCTACCACCCGTATCTTGTCTGACAAGTTTAATTGGAGTCATTTACCTTCACCAGGGGAAGGGGAATCACTTCTAACGCCTTCCTATATTTCAACTTTATTACCAACATCCTTTGATCATCATGCTATTGTATTGAATGGGGCCTTGAATGAAGTAACCTACGCGCTAAATGATTACCTTCCGTTTGAGGTCATGAGCTTTAACAAAGCTTATCCAACCTATCAGCAACTTTTAGACAACTACTTTGAAAATTATCTTGCTATTCCAAGAGGCCCATTTTCACTGATCAATACAGCCTTTTTCAAACAAGGTCTACTCATTCACATACCCAACAATACGATCTTAACAAAGCCTATATGTATCTACCATGCTACGGGCAATTTTACAACGAACAGCCATATTAATTATCCCAGAATATTGGTAGTCATGGGAAGTAATAGCCAAGTAAGTTTAATCAACAGTTGGAACTCCTGGCCCAACCAACCTACATTTACCAATGCGGTTATAGATATCCAGGTCGGTCCGCATGCACAACTAGATTACTACACCCTACAAATACAAGGTCAAAAGGCGTATCAAGTGATTACTACCAACTGTTATCAAGCAGAACATAGCCAGGTCAATAGTTATACTTTTACGTGGGCAGGTGAGTTAGTCAGAAATAATTTATTATTCTACTTGCAGGCTCCTTATGCGCAAAGTAATATGTATGGACTGTATTACCTGAATGGTTCACAACATGTTGATAATCAAACTACTGTAGATCATCAACAGCCTTATACAGCAAGTCAGGAAATCTACAAAGGCATTGTTGCGGATAAGTCCACAGGTGTATTCAATGGGAAGGTCTATGTGCAGGCTGAAGCACAAAAGACCAATGCTTTCCAGACCAATAACAACATATTGCTTTCAGAGGAAGCTACTATACATACCAAACCACAATTAGAAATCTGGGCGGATGATGTCAAATGTTCTCATGGAGCTACGGTAGGACAACTAGATGAGCATCAGCTGTTTTACTTACGAGCAAGAGGTATACCTTATGAAGTTGCTAAACACATGTTATTACATGCTTTTGCAGATGAAGTAATCGGGAAAGTGCCTTTATTATCCTTGCGGGATTACTTAAAAAAAAGCTTGGATATGCGCCTAGAGCATTTTTTTTAACGACATATACTTAGAGCTGCTTCAATGGCGCAAGCGTCCGCGCTTGTGCCAAGCGCCCTGTTGTTCGTCACTCGGCAAAACCGAGCGACTGCTACCCTGGTGGTGGCAAAAGCTAGTTCGGTCACCACTGATGCTCCCTGGATCCCTGCCTTCGCAGGGATGACCGCAGTGGTATAGGACGTAAGTAGACGTAAAAGTAGGTTTTCGGCCGGTAATAATTTCAGCATTTTAAATTACGCAAGAAATCTACTATATCATCAAAAACGAGAATAAGACATGATTGCCTTTGTTATGGGAGGAAACTTCCATAACCACTGTAACAGAGCTACATTTTCAAACTATATACCCTTAGTTTCTTGCCAATACTTGGTTGGCAAGACTAGCTACTTGGCAGTCCTGGATCCTCTAGTAAAGTTTAGTGCTTTTGCTCTTTACTTGTCAACAACTTAAACCTGCTGGTGTCTACATCAATAGCTTGCGCCATTTTAAAAGCTTTATCTAATGACATTTTTTTACAAACATACAAGTAGAAAAAGAGGGTAAGAAACGGCAGTATAGCATTCCCTTCTATATAACCTATTGCCCCTATATAGGCTTTAGCTCCCCTAGCAAGAAAGCTCTCAGCAAATTTTTCGCTTCCTAAGCAGCAACCTGTATTAATAACTACTTGGTCTTTTAAATGTAAGATGGTAGCAAAATCCTCAGGAGTTAATTTTTTGTGATAAGGCATGCTTACTTCTAATTCAGGGATGTGCATTCGCTCTTGAGCACCATGACAAGATAAAATAACTGTTTCATGTAGATACGCTGAGCTTTGGAATAGTGCTATCAGATGCTTCACATTCCCTATATAATGGGGGTCCTTGTCTGTAAGCCAAAGTCCTCTCTAAATACCTCTTATAGTATGGGATTCAGGCCCTATCATAAGGTCTATCATATCAACTGGTTGGACCTTTTTTATATCAACTATCATAAAAATCATATTTACAAAACATATTTACCTCATAGGCTCACCCTTACATCCAGGGCTTTTGCACGAAATTTTTAATCATACTTAAATCTTGATTTTTTTACAAAA
>CAZZEE010000173.1:0-2751 GCA_964652695.1 uncultured Cytophagales bacterium | reverse complement strand
CCACTACTTCGCTATATTTATTGAGTGTCTATCTATGTATCAACACTCTCAAAATTTTTTTATTTCTAACATCTTATACTGATATTGTAAGCCTAATAAGAATCAAGAAAAGACATAACATGAGACATGGTATATTGTCCATGCGCTAGTAAACTAAAACTCATATACCTATGTTAACCATATTGATAAATAACTTACTAGACTATTCTTTTATTGAAAAGTGGATCAACTTGTTTAAAAGTCAAGCATGGCATTTATATACCTTGGCGGTCATTGCTATAGCTATACTTTTAACGTACGGGATGTATTTGGCACAGCGTACGTTGCGTAATCGATCGTATAAGAAAAAGGAATATTTACTGTTACAGGCTTGCGTAGAAGCTGCCTATTTGCCTTTGGTTATCTTTATCTGGCTCCAAGTAATTGCTAGCAAAGGCAATGTACTGCTAAGTTATTTAGACAATAATATCGTTACCCTCATAGAGAAATCACATACAGTTAGTGCGCTTGTACTTTTATTGTGGACCTTTATCAGGTTCATTAAGCTTTTTGAAGTACAGCTTCTACAGGGGAGTTTTCAAAGTCAACATACTGACAAAACCACCATACAGGCTGCAGGTAAGATTTTGCGGGTAGCTGCCTTTATCACTGTTGCTTTATTAATTCTGCCTGTTTTAGGCATACACGTTACAGGTATTATTGCTTTTGCCAGCGGCTCTGCCATCATTGTGGGTATTGCTGCCCAGCAAATCATTGCCAATTATTTTGGAGGTATTGTCGTTTTAGCAGATGGGCATTTTAAAGTAGGGGATTGGATCTATTCTCCAGATAGGAATATAGAAGGCGTAGTAGAATATATTGGATGGCGTTCAACACATGTTAGAACATTTGATAGGAGGCTGTTGTATGTGCCAAATTCAATATTTTCTTCTATCATTATTATTAATGGTAGTAGGATGACCAACCGCCGGATTAAAGACACTCTCAACATCCGATATGAGGATGCGCCCGTAGCTAGCAAGATCCTTAAGGAGGTTAATAACATGTTACAGGCACACCCTGGTCTAGATAAGTCACGGCGGCTAGCCGTTCATTTTAATGAATTTGGTCCTTATTCGATGAAACTTACCATCTATGCCTTTACCAGAACTGTTGATTGGCAAGAGTATCGAGATATACAGCAGGATATATTCTTAAAAATCCTCAAAATCATCAATGACAATGGTGCTCAAATAGCCATACCACCTGCTATAGCTTCAAAAGAGATGAGCAAAAAAGCAGCACTATAGTACCTTGAAGCTAGCTGAGAGAGGAAAGAGGCAAGTGGAATAATTTTAATTCCATCACGACCAAAATAAATTTTTCTTTATTCTGGTCGGCTATGGTGAGAAAGTGAAAGTAGTTGAATTACATGGGCTTGCAGCTTATTTTGCACTTCTTCCATAGATAGTTGATACCCCAATTCAGCCTCCATAGATGTTACATGACTGTCCTGTATACCACATGGGATAATGTGCTGAAAATAACTTAAGTCTGTATTGACGTTGAGAGCCAAGCCATGCATTGTTATCCATCGGCTAAGCCTGATACCTATCGCACAAATCTTACGTGCATGAATAGGATGTGAAGGATTGATCCATACCCCCGTAAGCCCTTGAATAACAACACTTTTTAATCCAAAGTCCATAAGTGTATGTATGACAGCATTTTCCAAGAGTCGCAAGTAGCGATGCACATCTCTGAAGAAGTTCTCTAAATCCAATATAGGGTATAAAACCAATTGCCCAGGACCATGGTAGGTAATATCCCCCCCCCTATTGGTGTTAAAAAAGGATATCTCTTTTTGTTGAAGTTCCTGCTTAGAAGCTAGTAAGTGATCCTGATCACCTGTCTTTCCTAAAGTATATACGGGAGGATGTTCACAAAAGATAAGATAATTGGGCGTTGCTTGGTGCTTTTCTAAGGGCAGGTCTCTATTAGCCAATTTGATAGTGTTAACTTCTTGAACCAGGACTTCTTGTTGCTCCCAAGCTTGTTTATAGTCTATTAATCCCCAATTTTTTACGATAAATTGTTTGTTATTCCCTTCCATATTTACCTATTTGACGTACACACACGCATACAGTTTGGCTGATCTAAGTTAAGGAGAAATATGACGCGACAACCTAACAAACCCTCTATAACTAGCAAGTTAAAAATCCCTTCCCGACAAGTAGGTAAAAGCGCGGAGGACCTTGCCGTTAATCACCTTCAAAACAAAGGGTATAAGATTGTGTACCGCAATTACCGCTACGGAAAAGCAGAAATAGACATCATAGTCCAGCAGGATCGGTGTCTTTGTTTTGTGGAAGTCAAGGCTAGGTCAAACCTGCGGTTTGGTTATCCAGAAACATTTGTAAAATCTCACCAGCAACGATTAATCAAAAAGGCTGCTGAAAATTACATGCGAGCTTGTAATTGGAATGATTCCATCCGCTTCGATATTATCTCCATCATGCAGCAAAGAAGTCTACCAGAGCTTGTTCATTTTGAAGATGCATTTGTATAAAGGAATAGGGAATAAAAACAAGTATAGGTACTTTTTAGTGGTTGCGCGAGCTCACTTTCGCAACCTATTCGTCACTCAGCAGTAGTTGAGAGGCTGGTTGTTGAACACATCAATTAAAAATCAGATAACCATCAAGAAAATCTTCAAATTTTTCATTAATCAAGAAAAAAATTGCCTGTCTAGCCAATTAGTTAACGCTTAAT
>CAZZEE010000172.1:0-2790 GCA_964652695.1 uncultured Cytophagales bacterium | reverse complement strand
CTCTTGCTTTTCTTAGAATATGCTTGCAAAGATTCTAAACAGTCTCTTAGGCTTTCCACGGAGATATTATGTAATTCCTCTTGTTGAGCTAGTGGCAATAAATGTTGCTGTTGCTTTAATCCTTCCAGAATACCTTGTGATAATTCGTCCGCTTGCTGGGTTATAGTATGATCTTTTTCTCCTGAGGATAATATAGGCGGTGCAAATTTACCCTGTAAAATAGCCTGCATACTTCCCAGCCAGTGGTCAGCTAGTCTTTGTGGCGTTATAGCTTGTGGGGCTATCTGCAAGGTTTCCCGAATTTGTTGCAAGGGTTCTTGGAGTTGCGTTTCAAATTGGTGAATTAACTGCTCCCTCATTGCTTCTTGGTTAGCTTGAAAATCCTTCAGGAATAGCTCTTTGAGATATGTTATGACTGGTGTATGATTCTTTTCAATAGCTACATCTAGTGGAGTTTTACCTTGATGATCGGGTATAAGCGGCATATGAATTTCTTCTACCAGGTACTTAACCAATGCCATATGCCCCTGATAAGTAGCAAGATGTAGGAGAGACCAACCCTTAGGGTGCTTGCAATCTAAGGAAGCACCTGCTTTCACTAACACGCTTACCAAATCCAAGTGCCCTCGTTCTACAGCTAAGCTGAGTGCCGTGTTTCCTTGGTCATCCATGGCATCAATAAGGATTTCTTGTTGTAGCAACCATTCAGCCACTGCTATGTTTGGTTTCTCAGCCAATGCTACATAATGTAAGACTGTTTGATTAGTAGATGTGACAAGCTGTACAGATGTACCGCTAGCCACTACCTTTTTTACTAAAGCTAAATCTCCTGCTACAGCTGCTTCATATAGTGATCTACGGTCTTCTTTTACAAATTGTTGTAAATAGTCTATTGTACGCTGGTGTTTGGGCTTGCTTTTAGCATAGTCCAATGGGGTTTCTCCAACGTTATTAAGCGGTAATGGATTGACATGCACTTTTTCTATTAACCACTGGATTATTTCTAAACACTTATCCTCAAAAAGTGTCTCAAAAGCCTTATGTAAAGCTATATCACCATTGGGGGCTTTGATGGCTGGATCCACATGAACTTCTTGCACCAAATATTGTACTACAGATGGATTACCATAATAGGCTGCTAATAGCAACGGATGCTCATCTGAAGAAATGGTTAGCTCTTGCGTTAAATGAACTTGCTCTACTAAGTACCTAACTATCTTTAAAGATCCACCTAAAGCAACAGATCCTAAAACACCACGTCCACTTTTATTCTTCGCCTCTTTATTTACTCTTGCTTCCTCTATCAAGTATTTTACTATTTCTAAATGCCCTCTTTTAGCGACTATATGCAAAGGTCTCTCACTGGAATTATTTTCACTTTCTTTGTCTACATGCGCTTGATCTACCAAGTATTTTACTATTTCCAAATGCCCTTTTTCGGCAGCTATATATAAAAGGCTCTCACTGGAATTATTTTTACTTTCTTTATCCACTTGTGCCTTTTCTATGAGGTATTGAACGATGGCTAGGTGTCCATATTCTACAGCAAAGTGTAACGAATTTCCACCATGTGGATCTTTCTTATGCGGATCTAAATGCTCCTGCTCTATCAAATGTTTGACTGCTTTTAGGTCACCTGCTTCTATTTTTCCAAATAAACCTTCCTTGCTGGCGTACATACTCATTTCTCCCTCCCAATAGCCATGCCCAGGCTTTCCTGGAGCCGTACAGATGTGTGCGTCATAATCACATTCGCCTTTTTTCCACTTACTACACCCCATGAGTAACTGGCTGAGTAATACATATATCAATAAGTTTTTTGTAAAATTTCTCATAATCAATTGCTTTAAAGTGTTGGTATTTTTTTAATGGGTTTAGTTACTTGGCTCCAAAAAAGTAGATGAGGCATTAGATATTGCCTAAAAGAATAAGTACGCTTTATCTTTATTTTATTGACTGGTTTCATAGGATACATATTGTGATGAGTGTTAGTTACTTTTTTTCCAATAGATTGATAATGGTTTGGTTCCCTATTTCTTTAGCTAGGTCCAAAGATGTCCTTCCTTCGGGATACCCGTTATTAGGATCAGGGCGATTCTTAATAAACTTATTAGCTTTATATTGCAAACAAAGTTGAACTATCCTAGCTTGGTTGGCCAATACAGCACGATGTAGCACCGTATTTTCTTCTTCATCAACAATAGTATTAGGAGATTTATGTTGATAATGAAAAGCATAATAGAGTAGCCAATAATTTTCCTCCTGATCAGCCCCATTGGCAAGTATATCTTGTAAATCTTCGTTACTTAAATGAGGATCAGCAAGTTGCTGGAAAATTATTTTATTATCACCTTGTTTTGCATACGCTATTAACTGCTTTTCCGTTTCAAATTTTGTCAATTTATCACGCTCACTTTTAATGTACCCCTTTATTTGAGCCACTTCTTGAGCCGCATCTATGGCATACAATGGTTCTTACTCCTGCCACTTTTTATACACACTTTTCCATTCTTTATACTTGTTTACGTTGGCATTTATTTGCGTTTCCAGCGCAGGAACAGGTCCATCTTCAGCCTCTAAGTCAGTATCAGCAGAAATCTGCTTAATAAAACTAGTTAGATTTTCTTTGAGTCTATCCGTTTTGTTTTCTGCTAGGTTTTTATCTATTTGTAGATCTGCCCATGCCTGCTTTTTAAACTCATCTTTTGCCTCTTGGATACAGCTATACTAAACAGCCTTGTATTAGGTGATTATATATAATATATTGGCAAAAACCACAAACTTTAAAAA
>CAZZEE010000171.1:0-2794 GCA_964652695.1 uncultured Cytophagales bacterium | reverse complement strand
AAGGTAACCTCAGTAAGTTTGGTAAAAAACTGGGCAAAGCGAGCGTCGATGTTGACCATAGACAGGGTTCATTGAAACTAAGCGTGGGCCTAGACTTGATCTCACTTATAAGCACCGATGACAATTAATTGTCTGCCTTAGGTGATGTATAAAGGCCACTCCGTAATCGTGATTGGCCTTTATACCTTATAGCCCTAGCATATAAGTTTTATGACTTCTTCAACAGATGGCTAGGAGAAAAATATATAAATCCCTTATAGCCCTAGTTATAGCCATAACCCTACCAAGTATACTTTTATCTTCTAATCATACTACGCTTACGAATCTTCCTATTTCTACCGCTGATTTCTCAAGAGGAATTCAAGGCATCATGGAACCAACTCATGCAAGATATACAGCCTTGCTCAACATAAAACCATCTATTCCACAAGCAGCAATTTGCATGATGCTACCTAAGGTGGTAGCTCACTAGGCCAGCGACTTGGAATGCTTTCTTGGTAGCTTGATAATAGCGTCCTCGCTATGTAACCACTCTAAGCACCTAGAGCTTAGTAAGTATTATATGTTTCGATCATTTTTATTTTAACTTTGCATTACTTGTACAGTTGTGAAAATACTTATGAAAGAACCTATAATCATAGTAGGGGTAGAAACCCTAGCATACCTAGCGCTAGAGATCCTGCAACGGAATGATAGGATCATATATGGCTTTTTAGCAGAGAAAAAGTCTACCCTTATAGAAATTAACCACATACCTATCTTAGGGAGTTTAGAAGAAGACGCAACTTATATAGAAAAGCTGGGCAAAGATTGGGCCATCTTTGTCGCCCTACAACAAACCCATATCCGCCAACGTTACATCCAAGGGATTAACAACCATCACCTCAATAACTTTATTAATTTAATACACCCGTCAGCAGAGATAGCTAGTACAGCCAGCATAGGGACAGGTAACTTATTAGATGGGAACGCACAACTAAGTCCGAATGTGCGCTTAGGGAACCACTGCCTCCTACACAAGCAGGTAGTGATTGACTCCAGCGCAGTAGTGCATAACTTCGTTCAAATAGGCCCTGGCAGTATCATTGGCGAACAAGTCACTATTGAAGAGGATGTCTTTATAGGAGGAGGTGTAACTATCATACCAGGCTTACATATTGGCCAAGGTGCCCAAATAGGAGCTGGATCTGTGGTATTAGCGGATGTCAAACCCAAAGAAAGAATATTGGGAAACCCTGCTAAACCTTTTAAAGTGTAACATCATGGAACAACCTTATCGCATATTACTCTACTACTGTTATACCCCTATTAAAGACCCAGCGGCTTTTCGCGTACAACACCACCAGTATTGTGCAGATTTGGGATTACGTGGCAGAATCATTATTGCTGGGGAAGGTATCAATGGGACTGTATCTGGCTTGGCAGCTGCCTGCGAAACCTACATGCAGCATTTGAAAGCCGACTCACGGTTTTCCAAAGTAGATTTCAAGGTAGACCAATACCCCCAATATGCCTTCCAAAAACTAAATATACGGATCAAGCCAGAAATTGTACACGCCGACTTACCTCATATTAACCCCAATGAGCGTACTGGGCCATATATCTCTCCCCAAGAGCTAGAAAGAATCCAAGCAGAGGAGGATGTGGTCTTGCTAGATGTCCGCTCCAACTATGAGCATCAGATAGGGAGGTTTAAGAATGCTATCACGCTAGACATCAACCATTTCAGAGAATTCAAGGCACAAATACCTCAGTTAGCTCCTTATAAAGACAAGAAGATCATCACCTATTGCACAGGAGGCATTAAATGTGAGAAGGCAAGTGCTTACCTACTAGAACAAGGATTTCAAAATGTATACCAACTACATGGGGGAATCATTAAGTATGGCAATGAGGTAGGAGGAGAGGCTTTCGAAGGGAAATGCTATGTGTTTGACAACAGGCTCATAAAAGACATTAATAAGGCCTCCTCTACTGTCGTCGGAACCTGTCACGTATGTCAGGAGCCTTGTGACCGCATGGTCAACTGTGCCAATCCAGCCTGTAATGAGCATGTGCCTTTGTGTACTTCCTGTGCTGAAAGTCTGGAAGGGGCTTGCTCTGAAACTTGCCAAAAGCATCCAGATAAGAGGGCTTACAATGGAACAGGGTATTATACCAAAAAGCTCAATGGATATAATCCTTATCATGGGGTAAGTATGCCTGAGAAGGGGAAAGCTAAAAAAATATAGTTGGTCTAAGAGTTTGTCGAATAAGTGGACATAATCCATATAATATAACCCCATAAATGGAGCAAAAAAACTGCCTTCAAAAGGGAATTGCTAAGAAAAGCAGCGTAGGGCGGCAGAACTGGAACACACTGATAGCTATTTGGTTTTAATGATATAAAAAACTATGACCTGTTTATTCAAAAAAATTTTCCACACCTTATCAATAGCACTCATACTATCACCACTGTTGTCGAATGCCCAATGTGAATGTGGTTGCTATAATCCAGATGACACTTTTGACAAGAAGAGTACGCTGGATGACAATGAACAAGTAGGAAACGAAGAAAATCCTAATACGAATAAGCCGATGGTTCAACGTGCCAGAGAGAAAGGACTGAATGTTCTTGCTGATATACTGCAAGCACTTCAAGATGGAAAGAAAGTAGACCTCAATGCAAAAGATAAAAAAACTGGAAATACCCCCCTGCATTTTGCAGCGTGGATTGATGATCTAGAGATGGTAAAATTATGAGAGTGTTGATACATAGATAGACACTCAATAAATATAGCGAAGTAGTGGATTA
>CAZZEE010000170.1:0-2825 GCA_964652695.1 uncultured Cytophagales bacterium | reverse complement strand
TCCTGACTCAAGCGGATGACGAGATTCCCTGCATGAGGATCAACGACCTACCGGATTTCGAAAGGCGGGGCGTTTACTTCGATGTCTCGCGAGGCCGAATCCCCCGCTTGGAAACCTTCCAATGGCTTCTCGATTTCCTTGCCGATTTGAAGGTGAACGAATTCCAACTCTACATCGAACACCCCTTCGCCTTCCGCTGCGATCCGCGCATCGCCCAAAACAACTCGGCCCTCACAGCGGAGGACATCCTCCAGATTCAACGATGGTGCCAACAAAGGCGCATCGATTTTGTCCCCTCTTTGCAGTCCTTCGGCCACATGGCCGGCGTCTTGTCCCTCCCCGAATACCGCCGCTTTGCCGATGTTGAACCCACGAAACCTTTCGCCGAATTAACCTGGCACGAACGCATGAGCGGCGCGACTATCAACGTGGAGGATCCGGAAGCGCTCGGCCTCCTCGCACGCCTTCATGAAGAATACCTGCCCCTCTTTGATTCGACGTCGGTCAACTTTTGTGCCGACGAAACCTACGATCTCGGGAAAGGCAAGACAGCATCCCTCGCGGAGCAAATCGGTAAACCCGCCCTCTACCTTAAGCACATCAATTGGCTCAATCAAGTCGCGCGCGATTATGGCAAGCAAATGATGTTCTGGGGCGACATCATCCTCCACCATCCCGAACATATCGCGAACATTCCAAAGGACGCGATGCTCCTCAACTGGGCCTACCATGCTGGAGCTGATTACGAAAGCACCCGCCTGTTTGCCGAGCACGGCCTCCAAGTGGGGGTCTGCCCCGGTACGAAGGGTTGGAACACGCTCCTCAACGGCTTTAACAACGCCGATACGAACATTCGCGGCCATGCCAAGGCAGGCAAAAAGTACGGCGCGAGCCTGCTTCTCAACACAGACTGGGGCGACCACGGGCACTTCAACATGCTCGCCGCTTCATTGCACGGCTTTGCGCTCGGTGCGGCGATGGCGTGGCATGAAGGGGCTCCAAACGCCGACACCTTTGATCGCGCCTTCAATCTGCTTGTTTTCGGCACCGCAGACGGGGAGGAAACCGCCGCACTTCGAGCGCAATCCTTCGCGGCCGATAATCATTCTTCCTGGACGATGTTCTATCATCCGCTGTCAGACCAAAAGGCCGTGGAAAAGTTTACGTCCGAAGACGCAGAACGCCTCATCGACGCAGGCGCCGCCGCCGACAGCGTGCTGCTCGCTGATCCCTCGGAGAATTGGGTGCGCGAGGAACTCGCGCTCGGCTCCCGCATGAATGCGCTGCACGGCACGAAGGTGTTGCTCACGCGCGCTCTCGCTGGCGGACGTAACACCCTCACCAACAATCTGAAGTCCCACCTGCTGACGTTCGCCGATCAACTGGAGGTTGAGGCGGGGCGGTATGCCTACCTGTGGCGGGCGCGCAGTCGCGAATCGGAGTTGGGGTTGATTCTGGCCAAGCTTAACGGACTCGTAAAAGAAGCACGGCTGGCGGCGAAGAATTAGTGGAAACCGGCCCAATCAAGTGAACGGGTCAGTCCCCACTCCACACCCGCTTAGGAAGCCTTGGCGGCGAGCGCCGTTTCAATCGCTGCCTTTACTTCCTTGGACGACGGCTTTGCCGAACTGCGATAACGGGCGATAATTCCCCCGTCGCGGCCAATCAGATGCTTTTCGAAATTCCAACGAATCTCCACCCCGGGCTCCGGCGTACCGTCACCGGTCAGCGCAGCGTAGAGCGGGCTTTTACCAGAACCCTTTGTGGGCACCTTGGACTTCAGCGGGAACGTAACACTGTACGTCGTGCTGCAGAACGTCTTGATTTCCTTATCGGTTCCGGGTTCCTGACTACCGAAATCGTTCGACGGAAATGCCACGACCACAAAGCCTTGATCTTTGTAGTCATTGTAAATTTGCTCAAGTTCCGCGTACTGCGGAGTAAACCCACAGCGAGACGCTGTGTTAATGACGAGAATAACTTTTCCGGGGTAGGCAGAGGCCAAAGTTTCCGTCGTGCCATCCGCGTTGCGGTAGGTTGAGGTCATCCAAGGGTGCATTTTTGAACCTGCTTCCGGAGCCGCAAGTGCAGCTCCTGCGAAAAGTGTGAGAGCCAAAACGGCCCATAGTGATCTCAGAAGTTGCATTTGAAGACGTCATTTCATGGTCTGATGGGCTACCAGAGTTAAGAGAGCACGGATCAGGCCGCGACCGGAACCTTCTCGTCGCTCGACGGTTCGTGCGCGTCCTTCCGGATTTTCGGGCGAAAGATGCCGTACTCCAAGAACGTGTTCACCACCATTGCCGTATCCGCCGCCCACAAAATACGAGTGTGATCGTGCTGCAACAAAATGAAATCCTTCATTCCGGGAAGGATCGTTTCCTGCACGGCAATTGTCCCGTCCGTGTCGCCCTCAAAGCCGAACCAATTGCGCAACCCCTTTGGGGAACCGTTGCCGCCGGCAACGATACCGACCTCAGTACCACGCAGCAAGCCCGCGCGCTGCGCCAAGCCGCGATCAGCGCGCCGGGCTTGAAGGCCAGACTCTCCGAACAACAAACGAAACAGCGGACCGCCGAGCTTCATATGCAGGAAATCGGCAGACCAGGCCCCCGTGTTTGGCGGAGCGATCATCACCACTCGCCGAAGACTCGGCAGATCATCGTGGTTCGCAGCCCAACGTAAAATCACACCACCAAGGGAGTGGGTGATCACGTCCACCTCGGGTAAATCCAATGCCCTCATGCGTTCAGCCACAAACTTCGACGTTTCCGGTATGTCGCGAAACCGCGTCGGAACCGGTAGATTATACACCGTCCGTCCAT
>CAZZEE010000169.1:0-2939 GCA_964652695.1 uncultured Cytophagales bacterium | reverse complement strand
AAGGGCGAAACAAAAGATCCGCCTTTGGGAAAATGGCGTAAAAAATGAGTAGGGTGCTTTTGGGGAAGTGAACTAGGGCAGTGGGGTGGACTTTGTAGCTTTAGTTTGTCCTAGTTCGCTTCCATTTATGCATAGGAAGTTCATTTTAGCCATTTTTCCAGCAGCGGAGACTTTTTTGCCTACTTTTTGTGTGGTGACAAAAAGTAGGTCGCCGAAGGCAAATCTATCATCATTGGGATTATTATCGATCGATTAGTGTGTTTAAATCCTGTTGCGATATGTAGTATAATAATTTTAGACAGGCTCTTACTTCCTAAAATACTTGCCTTGTATAAACACAGATAAATAAACTGCCAAAGCATATTTAGCTGGTTCAGAAAATACAAAGGGCAGTAACCCCGTTTTGATAGCTATGTTCCAATTAAATAAATGAGCCAGGTAAGACATACCTAGCAAGAATAATACGGCACCTCCTAGAAAAGTAAACAGCAATCTTTTGAAAATTCCACTAGTTGGGTAGTGCTTCATCAATAGGCTAATGATAGCACTCATGAAGACGAATCCGATGATATAACCTGCAGTAGGCCCCAATAATGCTGCTATACCTTTTCCGCCTCCTTGTAAAACAGGAATTCCCATAGCTGCATAGCCTATGTAAAATAGCACACTCCCTATAGCTACTTCAACAGGCACTAGTAGGCTGATGAGGGCAATGGCAAAAGTTTGCAAGGTCATATGTACGGGATAAAAAGGGATGACAATATGAGCACCTAAAGCGATAAGCCAGCTACTTGCAATAGCTTGCACAAGCTTATTAGTTAGGCTTTTAGATATTACAGCTGTTAATTTTGCTGGGGTATTCATTAATATGTTTTTCATAGTAGTTTTTGGGTTAGGGATTACTAAGAATTAATGTAGCTACTAACGTCATTTCCGTCCACCGTCATTGCGAGGACACATAGTGCCCGTGGCAACCCCGCAAGGGCTCATCATTGCGCAGGCTTGGAGCGTAGTATGATAATCCAATCAGGGATACAGATACACAAGAGCTGCATTTATAGTTTGTTGAAGACTTCATATCAAGCCGAACGTTGGTAGTACGCATTAAACAATTACGCCAGGAAAGTTAGCTCAAAAAAGGATATTAAAAAATAAAATGGGGTATTTACTGCTGATAGGTGATGCCAATGCGATGGACTATGATACAAAAAATTCAAATAGTTGGTAAAATAATTGCAATTCTCGCTGAAAACTATTCATATACATTCCCGTTAACTATATGACAACCTGAATTAATAACCATTGAATATGCGTAACCCCATCTCACAACGTATTATAGCTGGCCATTGCTGCTGAACCATAGCCTCATGAGCTGCTTCCCCATATAGGTTAGACCCATCCAAGGAAGCAAAGGATCCTGTGGTAGCTATTAAAAAAGCGCACAAGCAGCCAAAGGCAGAAGCTTCTGAAGTTCATGAACTACCTTTTGTGCAGGATGTAGCAACTGGGATACAGGGAAATGTTGATGAAAAAAACCTACAAGCAGTTCAATTAAGACCATCTCAGTTTAGGTTAGAGATAAATCAGCTTTCGGTTCCTGTAGCAAGTAAAGGGAATGTGTCTACTTCCTTACAGCTTACAACAGGTAATAAGCAGGAAGAAGTAAAGCCAATTCGCCAGCCCATATCTCTAGGACTATCCAGCAGCACTCAAAAAACCCCTAGGATCACTTATCCAAGTAACCGACCTATTGATTATGTTACCCAAGTTCAACATCACGTGCAAGAAAGAAAAAAGCATCAGCGTACCCAGCAGTTGGAGCCTGCACAGCCATGGACAGATCCTGTGCAGCAAGGACTACATACCAGCATCGTACAGACCTTACAAAATCCTATTTGGCAACGGCATTTTTCAAGTAGGCAGCAAGCTACCTCACAATTGTTACCGAGCACGCGTTTACAATTGTCTCCTCTACAAGGACACTACCAGCTAGCCCGTGTTCAAGAGAATTTCCAACCACTTGTGCCTATACTGAGCTTACAAACAAGAGAAGGACATCGCATCACTTTTTTACAAGATATGGGTTATTGGTGGGGAATGATACAAGACAATAGGCCAGGCTTCTCGCAGAGCTCTGTGTTACCAGTGCTGTATCCACAGCCTGCTTATATGGAACAGGTGGGGCGTTACATACAACATACAGTAGAGGCATTGCTACATGCTCCTCAAGAAGTACAGCGGCAGTTAGTTCATATTTTTTCCTCGAGTAAAGCGTTTAAAAATGGGCTTGTGTATATGGGAAGAGAGATGGGGTTAGTGGGGGGAGGATTTTGGTCCTTTGCAGGTAGTTGTATTGGGACTGTGGTTTCAAGTGCAGCATTGGGATTTGGTAGTTTTTTTGTAAGTGGCTTTTTTAGTGGAGGAATGGGGCCGGAAGGGGTAGCAAAAGGTATATTATGGGGTATATGTGGGGCCATAGTAGGATGTGTAATGGGAGTAACGGCGTGCGTCGAGGAATGTAAAGCAAGGCTAAAAACAAGAAATGAATTAGAATCTTTCGATCAAAGGATACAAAAATTATCTAAGCAGGCTATTCAAAAGGCACAAAATGAGGTTAAGCAAATAAGCCAAGATCCTAAAGCGTATAAGGATAAGCAAAAAAGAGCGAGTATTCTTAAGCGAATAAATGCCTATAAGGATTCGGTTGATTCAGAAATTTTAAACTTAGAACAGTGGGGAGGAAGGATTAAAGAACGAAATTGGTTTTGCCATGCCTATTGGCTTGGTAAAGATGACAATATAAAAGAAAAATTTATGTGGGATGAAGATTTTGATTATTTAAAACAGTGCATACAAAATAGGAAAGAAGAGGTTGAAAAGATAAATATACTAAAACACTTTTAATTAGGTTATTAATTAGGATATTAACAAGAATTGAT
>CAZZEE010000168.1:0-2951 GCA_964652695.1 uncultured Cytophagales bacterium | reverse complement strand
AAAGACTATCAGCTGTTAATATATAACATTATAGAGTTTTGAAAGAAGTCTAATCTATTCTTAACGAAAAACCTTACAAGGAGTCATTCACAGCATCGTTGACGAATTCCTAAGGGATAGGTTTTTCTTTAAGAATGTTCTTTGTATAAGTTTTTGGTGTGGTCTCAGCAGGACTCGAACCTGCAACCTACTACTTAGAAGGCAGTTGCTCTATCCAATTGAGCTATGAGACCAAAGTATGGTTAAATACAAGGACGTAGGAAGCTTCAGTGCTACCTCTATCTTACCAAGCAAATTTAGCATAGATTAAGTAAGTTATATACCATTTTTATGGCAAAACTTTTGTAGATTAACTGGAGAGCATCCTATAAACTTTGACTATGAAACAAGTTCATAACTAAAGCGTGTTATATTTATCGAACAGCCTCCTAGAAATAACATCAGTACAGCACTTTATAATTCTATGTGTATCAATTATTACCAGCTTATTAGCTAATAGTATCTATAAAAGCCAATAATCTCTCCCATATCTATATAGGAGCCATTTTCTACCTTTTTATAGGACAAGCATTTCATTCATTCTAATAAGTATGAAAAATACCAGTAAGAATAAACGACCAACCTTTTTATTACATAAAATACTCATCTTTGTTATATTGGCGGGTGGATTATTTTATTACAGTTATCAATATATTCTGGGTGCGATCGATACCCAGGCAATCCGAGTAACCAATCAGAACCAAGGCAAAAAATCATTAGATACTCAACCTTTTAACTATACTAATACTATGGCAGATTCAACGATTTTAATTGTAGTAGGTACTAACCGGCTCAACTCTTTATCGGCAGCTGTAGCACATTATTATGCAGACCTTTTAATCAAAAAAGGACAGGCTGTACAAATACTAGAGCTTTCTAGCTTACCACCCGATTTTATCAAGACCGCGCTATATGAAAATAGGGGGAAAAACCGCGATTTTAACCAAGCAAAAATTCAAATGGAAGAGGCTCATAAATATGTTTTTGTCGTGCCAGAATATAATGGTTCTTTCCCAGGTGTCTTAAAAGCTTTTATTGATGGCTTAGATTTTCCTGCTACTTTTGCAGGGAAGAAATGTGCCTTAATCGGTGTTTCTCAAGGCTGGCGTGGTGGGAGTACTGGGTTGAGTCATCTAACAGATGTTTTTCATTATCTGAAGATGAATGTACACCCGTCTAAAGTTTATCTCCCTAACATTAGAGATAGTCGTATAGAAACTGTTTTAGCAAGTACTACTTATAAACGTCTATTAGAAGAGCAAGCAGAAGCAATTATTCATTATTAAGGCAGATAATAAAAACTGCGTAGTGGCCCCTTGGCGCTTCAGGAAGTTCGTCACTGTGATTATCTTCCCACACCCTGCGGGCCTACACAACGATGAGTCTTTGGGGTTTGCCACGGCTTCAGGCCTTGCAATGAAAACCCCCTCGCAATGACCAGGGGCATATCAGTCTTGATACCACGCTTGTTCGGATGGCAGAAAGTTCGTCATGGCAAAGCTACCGCGTCACCAGATAGCTTGCAGTAAGGCTTCATATAGCAAATTGACAGGTGATTATATGCTTAATTCTCTATAAAGTATCTAATTTAGCTGGACTAGAAATTCAAAAACTATAAAAACTATTTGCTGAGGCACTTCACACACCCATTAAAGTAAGCTACCCATCCCTGAACGGATAAAAAAGTAATGAAAATCTATTTCCACAAGAAGATTAAGACGCTTATACAAAGATACGTACTCGTATTATCTATCCTCTTGATCATACCTAATGCCAATCATGCAAAACCCTCTTCTAAACTAAAGAAATTTCTTAATCATCTACATTTCAATTTTTCTATGGGTTATGGTAGAACATCTTACCAAAATCAAATTTTAAAATATAGTGTATTCATAAAAGAAGGGAATCACTATCTATATAACCCACTAGAAGGAGCCCAAACAGGGTATTTAGTTAGGTGGTTTGGTAAACCTTACATACGTATGCATCTATACGAATCAGAAAATTTCTTGTCAGGTCTAAAAAAGCCAACGGATAGTCCAGTTCAGTCTGTAATTTTTTATGGAGAAGGGCATACCTTTCCCATCACTTTAAGCGGTCATATAGATATCAAGAAGAAATTTAGAATAGAAATCGGAGTAAGTACCAGCCTACACATGGTCAATCAACTCATCCCAGAAGCGAAATATAAAGATTTAGGGCCTTATTTCGATCCAGATGGGATGCATTATACTACTAAAGTGTTTCTAATAAAAGGCTATAAGCTACTAGAGAATTCTGCCTATTCACTCCTGCTTAACACACAACTAAGTTACGTTGTATATGGGAACCTTTTTAAAGATCCTTCTGCCATTAGTTCTAACCTTTGGTCTCCTGCGGTGGGAATAGGTCTAACACTTGAAAAACATATTTCAGAATACTTGAGTGTGTTTGGGAAAATAATGTATGAAAAAGTCAACTTGGTCGATAAAATGAATAAATTAACCAGCAGTGTCGTGATTCCAAGTAGCGACAGTGTATTACTACAAATAGGAGTTACGATCAACTGCGCTGAAATCCCTAGATGCCCCATACCTGATTGCGAAATAAAGGTCAAACACAAGCATGCGGATACAGCTTATCGTGGTGCTTCCATCATCACCGGTAAAAATTCTCTAGGGTATAGGTTGTACGAAAAGTAGTATAACTATATTAGTTAATCCTTAACAACCCTAACCCTTCTTTTAAAGAAGCATTAAAAAGCATATTTTAGGGCAAAAGCTATTAAAAAAAAGGCAAAAAGCTTGCAAAGAAATTTAGACATTTCCCCCAAACCTTGCAGGAAAAATTAACCTAAAGATCCGCCTTTGAAAAATGGCGTAGTGGTGTAGGGAGCTCACTCCCTACACTCAATGGTGCCAGGAGTTCGTCAC
>CAZZEE010000167.1:2190-2956 GCA_964652695.1 uncultured Cytophagales bacterium | reverse complement strand
AATAATTCCTGCTACACCAAAACGTCATTGCGAGGCCCCAAGGGCCGTGGCAACCGCTTTAATATGCGCATAGGAAGTTCATTTTAGTCATTTTTTCAGCAGCGGTGGTTTTTTTGCCTACTTTTTGCATGGTAGGCAAAAAGTAGGTTGCCAAAGGCAAATCTTACTTTAACAAAAATAGATTTTTTTAGCGTTCCTGTATTGCTATTGCGACATTTTAGGGACAAGCCAGGACACTTACGCTATCGAAGTCATGATTAATCTTTAGATTGTGTATGCGTGAATGGATACTATTTTAATTACTAGCATCCTATTTGGATCCCTGCCGTAGTTTACCCTCGACTCCGATCGAGGGCCTGAATGACACAATAGTGGTATAACACAATGGTAACCCAATTGCTATAAACCTATAGTAGATTAACAATAGCTTCTTTTTTAGTATAACTTTAACCCCTTAGCATACAAAGACAAGCACTTATGTTCCATTCAACAAGGTACCTAATTCATCCACCGAAAAGATATAATTCCCTTATAGAAACTATCTTCATAATAGTCATAGCCTTACTTACTAGCACTTGCGCGGCCATCAACCCCTTGGAGGGGGGGCCCAAAGACACTGTCCCACCTCAACTAATCGAAACCTATCCAGCACAGGAAAGCACCAACAATTTTCAAGAAAAGAAAAAAAAGCCTACTATAACACTGACCTTTGATAAAGAAATCCAAGTTCAGGATATCTATAATAAACTTATTGTCACCCCTAAGT
>CAZZEE010000167.1:0-2180 GCA_964652695.1 uncultured Cytophagales bacterium | reverse complement strand
CCCCTAAGTTAGCCCGCCGCGAAGAGGGCCCTAGCTATGTATTTAAAGTCAAAAAGAATATACTTGAGCTTAGCTTAGAAGTTCCGTTAGAAGAGGACACTACCTATACCTTTAATTTTAAAGACGCCATACGCGACACTCATGAAGGAACACCTGCCGAAAATCCAACGCTTACCTTTAGTACAGGTGCTCAGGTGGACGCCATGTACATAACAGGACAAGTAAAACTACTCATGACAGATCAGCCTACTAAAGCATTGATATCTCTTTATAAGATCACCGAAGCAGATACTACACATATCCTTAATAGCGCACCCGATTACTTTACAGCATCCAAGGAAGATGGCACTTTCCGACTAGAACACATCAAACAAGGTACATACAGACTCTGTGCAGGCCAAAGTAAAGAAAATAAACTCACCATAGACCCTAGCAAGGAACCTTATGGATTTCTCACAGCGCCCCTAGAGCTTGCTGAACCCATAGAAAACATTTCCCTGTATATCACAGAAGCCAATATCAATGAGTTCAAAGTACAGAGCAGTAAACCACAGGGACCCTATTTCGAAATCAGTTTCAGTAAGCCTATTAGTACTTATCATCTTCAGCTAAAACATATCCCAAAAAGGTTGAAAAATTCCACCCTATACAGCCATCTCATAGAAGAAGGTGCTACCATACGGGTGTACAATACGTTGGGATTACTAGAAGATGATTTATTAGAAGCCAAATTGGAGACTGGAGACGAGATGGGCAATGCCATTGAACAAGATATCAAACTCCAATTCAAAGATAGGCGAGTTGAGAAAGCACCCTTCAAATACACCATGCAACCTGCAGCAGGGACTAAAATCAATGCAAAGCTTTTTCAAGTGGATATCCAGTTTAGTAAGCCCATCAAGGACATACAAGCAGATAACCTATATCTACTAACAGAACAAAAAGAAAAATGGCCTATCAGTCCAGAAGAAATCACCATCCATCCTCATAGAGATAAGATTACCATTCAGAAAAAGCTAAATCTGACTACAGGGTCCAAGAGCTCTATAGCTGCTGATGCGTCTACTCCAAAGGACGAAAACAAGAACCAAGCTACCCTACAGATTGACAAAGGAGCCTTCGTATCCGTAGAAAAAGAACTCAACGAGGCAGGGACTTTTAAATACCTATTCAAGACTTCCGAGGAATGCGGCAGTATAAAAGGAAATGTTATTACAAGAGCACCAGGGTTTATTATTCAGCTGCTTGATAGAGAGTATCAAGTGGTAGATGAAATACGTAACCAGCGGTATTATGAGTTTAAAGACGTATTGCCAGGAAATTACTGGATTCGAGTCTTGGCGACTTCAACAAGAGATGGTCAGTGGAGTTTCGGTAATATTAATAAGTTGATTCCCCCAGATCCGGTTATTTTTTACCCACATGAACTGGCTATAGTGGCCAAATGGGAGCTAGAAGATATAGATTTTGTGTTTTGAGGATGGTTTATGAAAGGTACCCGTTCATGCTTATGTATATAAAGTGTTACAAAGCAAAAGATCCGCCTTTGGGAAAATGGTGTAGTGGTGTAGGGAGCTCACTCCCTACACTCAATTGTGCCAGGAATAACTCCTGACACCACAAGCAGCGTGCCTTGGGGGAAGAGAACTAAGACTGTGGGTTGGCCTTGCAACTTTAGTTAGGCTTAGTCCTCTTCAAAATGCACATAAGAAGTCCATTGTAGCCACTTTCCCAGCAGCCGAGAACTTTTTGCCTACTTTTTATGTGGCTGACAAAAAGTAGGTCGTCGAAGACAAAGCTTGGAACAACCTATCTAGTTTTTTGATTGGTGTATTGCTATTGTGGCATGACTTTGGACACAAGCCCCCTAACACTCGCTCG
Organism: uncultured Cytophagales bacterium; assembly: GCA_964652695.1. Taxonomy (GTDB): domain Bacteria; phylum Bacteroidota; class Bacteroidia; order Cytophagales; family Amoebophilaceae; genus Amoebophilus. Next base: position 299 of record CAZZEE010000167.1, on the reverse strand, counting down.
GCTATTGCCGAGTGAGGACTATTGGTTAAATTTCTTTTAACCACTTGACATAGTTCAGCATCAAACATATTACTAACACTCGCTCGGCTATTGCCGAGTGAGGACTATTGGTTAAATTTCTTTTAACCACTTGACATAGTTCAGCATCAAACATATTACTAACACTCGCTCGGCTATTGCCGAGTGAGGACTATTGGTTAAATTTCTTTTAACCACTTGACATAGTTCAGCATCAAACATATTACTAACACTCGCTCGGCTATTGCCGAGTGAGGACTATTGGTTAAATTTCTTTTAAC
>CAZZEE010000166.1:0-3102 GCA_964652695.1 uncultured Cytophagales bacterium | reverse complement strand
TCCTAGATACATGAAGAAAAATTGAATAAAATCTGAAAATACTACCGAGCGAAACCCTCCAAATGAGCTATAGAACAACACCCAAAGGAGGCCTATACCTACGCCCCACGAAAAGGGAATTCCCCAAAGCATCTTCAAGAAGACGCCAATCCCCATGGCATAGGTGATAGGCAAGGTTTTGAGAAAGGTGAGTACTGCCGAGAAGTTACCAGGTCCTCTGCCGATGAGCTTAGTAAAGAGTGCTGGAAAGCTAAGGATCTCCATTCTTCTCACATACTTGGCTAGTAGTAGTGCAAAAATTATATAGGATATATACCAAAGAACACCTTGGCTTACAAAGCTATAGATGCCATATTGAAAGGCAATTTGTGTCACGCCGATGATATCGCCATACCAGGTAGCTACCAAAGTAGCAACAAAAAAAGGTAATGTGAGTCGCCGGCCCATGAGAATATACTCACTCCACGTTTGTTCTTGGGAAGCCCTAGGTCGATCATTAGCTAGTCTTTTCTTAACGATAGCCCCATAAGCCACAGCTAATAAGGTAATCATAATAGTCAACAAAAACAGGAACCAATCCCACTTACTCAGGGTTGGCCAAATAGGGGTAGTGGTAGATAACATGGTATCGTGCTTTTTTAGTTTCCAAATACTAGCTCTAACGGGGTAAAGATGAAGACTGCTAAAGTCTTGGTGTCAGGGTTTTTCCCTGACACTCCATAAAGAGTCTTGATCCAATTCCTCCGGCCAGTATTACCTGGGTCAGGTACGCGGGTTAGCTTGCGCTTCTCAGCCATGAATGTGGCACCCCGTTGGTATAGCGAAGTTACAAAAAGACAACAATAAACCGATAGAGGCTACCTCAATTAGGGGTAGCGTCGTGAATTTTGCCTGACATTCCAATCTTCAATTACCGGATGTCTCATTCTCTGGCTTTTTCTTTTCTTGATTTTGCGTAGCTATTTTTTCTTGTGCGTCTTGGATCCTGTATTGCATCATGTTTGTATAAGCTTTAACTGACTCTTCCGATAAAGCTAATTGGGGGAGTAATGCTAAGAGCTCCTCATAATTGGTTAGTGCTTGCGCATAAGCACTTTTGGCTTTGTAGGCTTCACCAAGTGTACGATACACCCTAAAAAGTAAATGAGATACACCTTCCTGTTCTTCAGGAAGCTGGAGAGCGATGTTTCGTGCTGTTTTTAAATAGACAATGGCAATATCAGGTTCTGCGAGTGAGACAGTACCCAATTTCAAGTAAATGCGTGCTGTTTTTAAGTGATATTCTCCTAAACAGGCGATGGTAATTTGTAAGGCTTTGACCAAATATTCTAATCCTTGTTCAGCTTTATTACGCCCCAATATATAGTTACTGGCAAGGCTAGAATACGCGTCGGCCAATACCACACTATCAGGAAAGAAATTTTCTGCTACCATTGCTACTTCTTCTACTATTGTATTAGCTTCAGTTAGCTGAGTACCAAAGTTTCCCAAAGGAGCACCTAATTGATTGATCAACTCGATGCGTTCTTGAAGCAATGCTTGGTCCTTTTTATTAAGCTTTTTCTTATGAAGATTTTTTTGAGCAACTTGATAGGCAACCTGCCAATATTCTTGCAAATCTTCCACTAGTCGCTTTGCTTCTTTCCATTCCTTAGCATCGGGTTGCTCTAAAACATAAAGCCAATGCACCATAGCAAGATCAAATACTTCTTTTACATGCTTAATATTTTTATAATCTAACTTTGCTTCTGATTGAGTATTTTTTTCTTGATTTTGCTTTTTTTGTCTTTAGACTTTGCAAATACAGATGAAGTAGATAATAGTAAACAACTGAGTATAATAAAGGTTGATAATAAGTTTTTTTGCATAGGTTGTTATTTGGAGGTTTCGGGTATACCTTGCAAAGATATAACGCTAAGTAAGGAAGTGCCTATTGAATAATTATTTTTCGTTGTAGTGTGAAATGTTCCTGGTGCCAAATTTGACATTTTAGAAGCTCTCTTTGCTATGAAAAAAATCAGCGACCCCCATACAACTTCCCAACCATCTACTACTCAATCCTTTCCCAAAGATGCCATAGATGTATTGGACGAACAGGGCCATCTAACAGGAGAAATACTTTCCCGAAAAGAAATCCATCGATTAGGTAAGCTACATCGTGCCATCCATTTATAACTTTTTGATTGATCGAATAACCTTTTGCTTCAAAAGCGTTCCAGCCAAGTAGACCACTATCCGAACATGTTCAGCATATCTGTAACAGGCCATGTGGAGGCTGGAGAAAATAGTTGGGAAGCAGTAGTCAGGGAGTTACAAGAAGAGTTAGGGCTAGACCCAAAGCATGTGCAAGTCGAGTTTTTATTTTCAATAAGGCGCGATGCCCAATTAAGTCCAACGTATATAGATCGCCAGATAAATGATGTTTATGTAGGTTGGGCTGATTTTAAATTGGAAGATATTGTGTTTGACCGAGAAGCTATCAGTGAGGTGAAGCTTGTTCCTTTTGCAGTGTTTGAGGCTATGGTTAAACGACGTAGCGAAGAACTGGCAGGTGTTTATCAAGAGGAATGTAGTCAATTGGTGGGATTGTTAGGAGGTCGCTTGAGCCTGAATGGTGTGTCGGGTCTGCCCGACCCCGTGGCTTGCTTTTGTCTTAAAAGGCTACCAACGCCCCTTACGGGACTCGCAGTGACGGCTTCTGACAAGCTCAGCAGAGGGTGAGGGATTCGAACCCCCGGTACTCTCGCAAGTACAACGGTTTTCAAGACCGCCGCGTTAAACCGCTCCGCCAACCCTCTAGGTAACTTCATGATAATATAACAAAGTAAGTGAATGGAATGGTTTGGAACAAATCATATGTGTCTTTTTCTACTCGAAAAGTAAGCTGATCTACTACAGTGTGTCCTTGAAATTGTTTAGAAAGCCTCTAGCAGGCAGTAGGTAGCTAAAAAGAGGTAACATAAGTGCTGTTAAACCTAAAGAGGCTTAATAGATATAGGATGTTGCTTATTGATAAATACCAAGAACGAGAAATATAGAAATATGATAATAGACTTCTTGCGTAATTACCACCAACACACGAACCATGCTTCCTGGACCCCA
>CAZZEE010000165.1:0-3108 GCA_964652695.1 uncultured Cytophagales bacterium | reverse complement strand
GCGAGGCCACCTAATGGCCGTGGCAATTTCTGGAAAGGAAAGGAATTTGTGAGCAACCGGACGTCATCGCGAGGCCCCATGAGTGCGCGTCATTGCGAGCCACAGTGGCGGTGGCAATCGAAGAGCCGTGGCAGAGGGCGGTGGCGATCCATCACCGATAGACCGCCACACTTATTGAATGGCAGAAGTGAGTTTCTGGCACCACACCTTACTACGCAAAGTGTCTAATCATTCATACTGGTCCCGCCTACCACCACAAACTGTGAATCCTGAAACCGGATAACAGGCACGTTTTGATTATCATGATGCGTTCCATAAGCAAACCCAGCCAATACTTGCCCCGCCACCATATCCTGCTTCCAGTGTTTTTGAAAGTAAGTTCCATATTGAAACAACATCTTACCCAAAAAAAACATCATATCGTAGCCTAGCATTGCATAATAGTTGGGATAAACGCCAAATTGATCATAAAAACCCCCTCTAAATTCATGCAAGCTTTCTTTGCTATAGTCAATATATTCTGGTGCTACAAAGTTGATATGCAATTGCTCCAACTGATCTACGGTAACAATTGACTTTTTGAGCCATACTTCATCCGCTATGATGCAGGGATGTAACTTTTTAATCTGGATAGTACTCAGCACATTCGCTACTAAGAGTTCGTCTTGTGAGGCAATATAAATATGGCTTAGATCATCAATTTCAAAGCTTTCTTGCCCAGTGTTGGTGTCTTTTTTCTTAGTATTCCTAAAGCGATTTAATAGCTGTTGCAATGTTTCTAAGTTTAACTCTAGCATGCGTTCCACCGATTTTCCACTACATTGCTCTATATATTGTTTATATATATTGGCTTTGAGTACATCTTCGGGAGCGTTCGTATACACTACTCCAATACGTGCATCTTGAAAATCTGGCTGCTTGAGTGTAAAATGCGCAGCTTGCCTAGCTTGTGTTTCTAAACTAGGCTTCAAAAGGTATACAAAAGGATTGTTACCAACCACACTAGAATTAACAGATAAGGGGTTAAATAAATTAATACCATGTATTTTAGCAAAATCTGCTACTAGCGGAAACGTGCTAGCATACAAGGGACCAATGAACAAATCCATGTGCTCCATCTCTTTTTTCTCCAACAGCTCTGCGGTGACATCAGCGCTTTTTTTAGTGTCGTAAGCATGTACCTCAATAGGCATACCTTCTTGGTGTAACTTTTCTACAGCAGCTTGTATTCCTTGGTAGAGGTCTATTACAAAGTGATGACTGGTTTTCTCTTCATAATTGACTTCATCAATAAAAAATGGAAGAAAGATAGCTACATGGTAAGTATCTTTTTTGATAGAAGAAAGCTCAGATAATGGATCATAGAGCCAGTCCAGCAATTTCAACTGTTGAGCTACTTGCCTTATTCGGTTTGTATCTTGTTGCATAAAAGGCAACTGGACTTGTTGTTGAAGCCATGCCTTGGCAATGGTACTATCATGAGGGTACTGATTGAAAAGGATTGTTAATAGATGAGGTGAAATAGCTTTACTTAGAAAATGAGTTTTCATCTGAAGTATAGATGCTTCAAAAGTAGGATCCTCTATTTGGGCTAAATAAGAGAAAGCTGCCAGATAATCTGGTTGTTCAAATCGTAACTGAGCTAGCCAATACAAAACCTCATGGCGTTGATGCCAAGTAGGATATTGTTGTATAAGTTTGGTAAAGGTTTGCGCTGCCACCTCAGGCATAGACTGTCTATAGGCAGCTAGCGCATAATAAAAGAAGGCATAGGGGGTGGTAGCTATAGGCTGGTCTGTTTCTAATAAGGGCTTTAGAAGTTCTTGGCAAGTTGCATAATTCGCCTGGTCGTACTGTTCTTTTGCCTGTTGATAAAGAGTTAAGTGTGAATCCTCTGCTGTATGGGCAGAGAAGATGAATAATAAACCTATTAACCAGATATAAGATAATGGATGATGCATAATAGATATCAGTACTGCATAAAGGTAAAATCAAATTTTGGCAACTGCTAGTATACATAATCATTATTCAAGCAAGAAATATGAAAAGAAGTTAACTACTCCACCGACCCAGCACCCAGCATCCAAGGACGAAAGTTGATCAAATACTCCTCTTGTAATTGCCTGTATGCAAGAAAAATGGTAACTTGGATAAAATAGAACAATAGTCCTTTTCTAATTCATCTACACATGCCTAACTGCCTAACTGCCTAACTAACCGCTATTTGACACTTTTTCTTACTTGCTTACTTACATTTACCATTACACACTGTGCATGTAATACGGATAATCCATCTACGAGTAACCCCGATGAACCAAAAGAAATGAAGTATACAGGACCATGGGTAGAAGGCAAAATGGAAGTGGTTGGCAGTCAATTAAACCCTGCTATACAGCAATTCAAAAACAACACAGCTGGGTTGGCTTCAAATAAGAACATACTCTTTCAGTTAGTTACAACTCATTATACGATCGACCAAATTGATGAGGATGGAAAAGATATGCAATACGGCAAGTTTGTTATGAGTAAAGCAGCCAAAAAGAAGGCGCTAGAAGAAGCTATATTAGATGATACGGATATTGATAAGATTTTAGCGGTTGTTCCTAATAAACCAATGGAACATAAAGCCTCTTTCGGGAACACCAGGGTATTTACCACTAATTTTGGAGATTATCGTGTATTTTTTGGCTATGCATCTAATCTTTTTGCACAAGATGAAGTTCAGATAGCTGAAATGCCCCATTTAGCCATGCTAAAGCATACTTATGCTAATAAGCTTAATACCAAGCAGGGCGAGGCTTTTATCTGTACTAACGTCCCCCGTTATGTGGATCTCGATACAAAGGGTATTTATGGAAATAAATTTAGCGGTGCTACGCAAGAAACTTTACAACAGAGGTTAACCTATCGAAATCCCATTACCAAAAATCACATTCTGTCTATTGCAGCTCCCACAACATTGAATCCGGGACAACCTTACCAATTGACCAACTTTAGTGATTTATTTTTACCTGCCTTTTGTGCTTATCAAGCTGCACATCAAGTATTCCCAAAGGATATCATCCAAGTAGAAATAGGCAATTGGGGTGCTGGTGCTTTTGGTAATGA
>CAZZEE010000164.1:0-3120 GCA_964652695.1 uncultured Cytophagales bacterium | reverse complement strand
TTTCCCAATACTTCTCCCAATCCAAACCAGCCTGCTCATGAGGTAGGGTAGAGGACTTCCGTACTGTCTGGTATATCAACTCAGCCGTCGTATCGAGTGTAGCCTTGCTGGTCTGTGGGGTAAAAATGTATAATTGGTCTTCTGCCCGGGTAAAGGCTACATAAAGCAAGTTCAAATGGTCCATATGTACTTGAATGCGCTCTTGGTAATAGTCCTTAGCATATACAGTATCTGCCAACCCTGCATGATAACGTAGTGGTAAACTAGGAAAAGTAGCAAAAGGTGCTATGTCGGTAGTACACCACAAGGTTGGTGCTTTGGATGTGTTATGGTCCAGATTCCAATTACAAAAAGGGACTATCACTACTTTAAATTCCAAGCCTTTGGATTGGTGGATTGTCATGATGGAAACTGCATCCTGTCCTTCCATACGGGGCAACATGTGCTGGTGCTTGGTCGCATTCCACCAGGCTAAAAAATCTACATCTCTTCCTCGTGCTTGCACATAAGCAAGCACTTTATCTTGAAATGCTTGTATAAAGGGTTTAATGGCGGGTGACATCAATTGTAGTGCATCTACCAGCGTAGCCACGCGTTCATATAAAGGCAGTGTACTGAGCTCCGTATAAGCAGCTGTAAATGCTGCTGGTAACAGCCCACCTGTATCTTCTGCTAGTCCCTGAGTCCAGAAGCTATGGTTGGTATCTTTTTCATACTGAGTCACATAAACCTGATACAAATAAACTAATTCAGCCTTAGCAAGCTGGTCTTGTGGATAAGCGATATACTGGAGTGCACTGAGGAGGATATTTACCCAAGGGCTATGGGCTAGCTCTAGCGAGGCAGCAGACAAAGCCGCATAACTATACCCTGGCTTAGCAGCAGGGGAGTGCTGATAGTCAAGCAGTAGCTGGAAGAGTTCCTTTCCCTCTGCATGGTTCCGTACCAGAATGGCCATATCCTGCAGCTTAACCCCTGTATCCTGTAGCTCTTCTAATAAAGCAGGTAGTCGCTCTTTGACTTGCTCTTTCCAATCTTGTTGGTGGTTGTCTTCGGTCTTATCTGCTAGCCAGTTGATCTCTACATACCCTGAGGCCTCCGATTTACCAGGTGGCACCTGTTGCGCAACATGTGCATAGACAGTGGCCAATTCCTGTAGTTGGTTACTGAGTTGCTCTTGTAAATGAGCATCCTTGAGCTGATAAATCTCTTGTTGGAGATGGTGAAGTAAGTGTCTACTGGCTTGCGTAAAAAAGGTGTTGTTAAATTGAATAATGTTGGTCTTGCTTCGCCAATTATAGTCCAGTACAACAGTTGGAGCATCTTTAAATTCTTGTTCTAGCTGCGTAGCTAAGAGCTGCCATTGTCCTCCCCGCCATCGATAGATCGACTGTTTAACATCTCCTACAACCAAGCTCATATGCCCCATAGCTAGGCTATTCTGAATCAGCGGCTTTAGGTTTTGCCATTGGAAAGTTGAAATATCTTGAAACTCATCCAGTAAGAAGTGATTATAAAAGTTACCTATTTTTTCATAGACAAAAGGCGTGTCATTGTCGGCGATAATCTGCCGCAAAAGATTGGCCGTATCGGAGATTAACAACACATTTTTTTCTGTTCTATATTTCCGCAAGCTTGCTAATAAGTGCGTGATGATACCAAACGCATAGATCAGCTGCTGTACAGCTTCCGCTGTATGGTAGGCAACATGCTCCTCCTCATAGGTGTTGATGATATCCTGTAAAAGAACTTGCAATTTACTTTGTACCACCTGTATAATGGCATCTTTGTGTGGACTGGTCTTGCTATACCAGGCCTCTAGCTTTTCTGCTGCCGCATAGGCCCGTTGGGTAGGAGCGAAGTTCTTTTTTTGGTTCAATCCCGATAAAAAGCCCACTACTCCTTGTTTTCCATATGCAAAGTCGGCTATCGATAGCCCTGCTGTTTCCACACTACCCATAGCCTGAGCTCCTAGCTGCTGCAAGGCCTTTTCAAATGAAGATCGGTCTTTTGCTAGCTGAGCGACAAAGGAAGTTAAGATATGAGGATCACTTGTAGCTTGCACCAGATCAGCTTCTTGCTGGCTAAAAGCTTCTGTAAAAAGATTATATCCCAACTGATGAAGGGCTTGTTTAAAATGCCACGACTTACCAGCTAGCAACTTATGTTCAGCAAAACGGACCAGCCATTGTCGTAAGGGAATATCTTCTTCAGCTTGGTCGATAACCTCCGCAATGATGTGTGACAATACAGCCTCTTGGTCCATCTCTATGGTGAATCCATGTTGGATTCCTAGCTCCTTAGAAAAATTACGAACAATGTTTTGCAAGAAGCTATCGATAGTGCTGACACTCAAGTGATCATAATGATGCAGTATTTGCGATAGTACCCGTTGCGCACGGTTTTGTAAGGTGATTGGCTCCCATTGATTTAATTGTATCAGCTCGTGAGCTAGGGGGCTGTCGATGCCCTGTGCGAGGGTGTGTAGGCTGGTGAGAATACGTTGCTTCATTTCCTGGGTAGCCTTGTTGGTGAAGGTGACAGCCAAAATTTTGCGAAAATTGTCTGGGTTTTCTAATGCAATTTGTAAATAAGCCCTTACCAAGACATAGGTTTTCCCAGCGCCAGCAGCAGAACGATAGATATATAGATGAGACATATGGGTAATGGGTTGTCCTTAAGGATTCTAAAATAGACCGATTTTGCAATAGGCTTCTTCAAAAATAATTAGTTTAAAAATCTCCTGCCACTCGATCATAATTTGACAGGAATTTTAGCCCAACACATGCGTAGCGTAACTTTAGAAATAACTAAATATGACCAAGTAATAGCATCATATGCGTTTGGTTGCTTATATTTGGAGCTAATATTTTGCTGAGGTGATACATAAAAACATGTTACCTAAACTAACGCAAGATCCTTATTTTTAATAACAAGATAATGTAGTGACTTATAATTATGAAGCCATTGCAGTTAATTATGAACCATTTAAATAATATAGAAAAATGACAAAGAAGCATTTCGTATTTTTATTAGCAATCGTAGTAGTGGCAGGTGTAATTTTCGTAGTTAATTCTAAATCCAACGAAAAAAACCGTTTGATGTTAAAAGAGGTAATAT
>CAZZEE010000163.1:0-3171 GCA_964652695.1 uncultured Cytophagales bacterium | reverse complement strand
GCTCACAAATCCCCTTCCTTTCCAGAAAGTGCCACGGCCATTAGGTGGCCTCGCAATGACGTAAAATACTTAATTTCACAAGAAGTCGATTGATAAAAAAATACTAGGTTTTGAAAGAGATATGACAAACCACCCCCCTACAGATGAGCAGCTGTCTTTTGCAGACTTGGTCTTACCATTGGCCATACCTAAGCTGCTCACCTACCATATACCTTCCCACTTACTTGGTGATTTACAGGTAGGCAGTCGTGTGATCGTTTCTTTGGGTAATAAAAAAGTTATTACAGGTATTGTTAGCAAGATTCATACAACGATTCCGTCCTATGCCACCAAGGCTATTATCGACTTACTAGATCCAGCACCTGTCATTACAGCTACACAGCTGGCCTTTTTTCAGTGGATGGCACAGTATTATATGTGTACGTTGGGAGAAGTGGTCAAAGCGGCTCTTCCGAGTGGACTCAAGGTGACGAGTCAATCCAGGATTTACTTATATGCTGCATGGGACGAAAAGCAAGCTAACCTATCAGATCAAGAGCAGATACTTATTGAAGCTTTAAAGAACAAGCAACATCTATCTTATCAGCAAGTAGAGCAATTGGTAGGACAAAGAGCGGTCTATAAGCTACTGAAGAGCCTGATGGACAAAGAAGCCATTATCATCTTGGAAGAGGTACAAGAGAAATACCTACCTAAGACAGAAAAACAGGTCAGCCTTCATCAGCAATATGTCAACCAGGAACATGCGTTGCAGGCTCTTTTCAAGCAGCTAGATAAAAGTTTTAAGCAACAGGATGTATTGCTACAGTATATATCGTTAGTTGCTAGTTCTCCCCTAGCTAAGACCTCGCAACAGTGGCTCAGTAAAAAGCAATTATTACAACAGGATATCTCTAGCCATGCCTTACAAAGCTTATTGAAGCGGGATATATTGGTAGAACGAACAGTAGTCGTATCTCGACTAGTGCCAAGGGCAACCAAAGCTTTGCCTGATATAGCGCTTAGCGAAGCACAGGGCCAGGCTTTATCTGCCACTAGGACGTTATTTGATACTAGAAACACGGTTTTACTACATGGTATTACAGGTAGTGGAAAGACAGAAATATATACTCACCTCATTCAAGAAGCGTTACAACAGCAAGGACAAGTATTGTTCTTATTGCCTGAGATAGGTTTAACCACACAGATTGTACAGCGGCTGAAAGATAGGTTTGGTGATATCATGGAGGTATATCATTCTAAATATTCGAGTCATGAACGAGTAGAAATCTGGAATAGGGTGCTACGCCAGGAAGTACAATTAGTCATAGGGGTACGTTCTGCTTTGTTACTACCTTTCCATCGGCTGCAACTCATTATTGTAGATGAGGAGCATGAGACGGCTTATAAGCAATTCGATAGTTCGCCTCGATACCATGCAAGAGATGCTGCGTTGATGTTGGCTACTTATCATCAAGCTAAAGTATTATTAGGTTCTGCTACACCTACTATAGAGACCTATCACCATGCCATGCAGGGAAAATATGGGTTGGTTAAGCTGATGGAACAATTTAGTCAGACACCTTTGCCACATATTGAGTTGGTCAATCTACGTATTGAGCAACAACGAAAAAGGCTGCAAGGTGAGTTCACTACTACGTTATTAAAAGCCTTGGAAAGCACCTTAGAACAGCATCAGCAGGCTATCATCTTTCAGAATAGAAGGGGGTATGCCACCTGCCTTTTTTGTCAGGCATGTGCGGGGGTAGCTACTTGCCAGCAATGTTCCGTCAGCTTGACTTATCATCAGTTTAAAGACTATCTCGTTTGTCACTACTGTGGATACCACCAAAATGTGCCTTCCATATGTCCTATGTGTAGTGCTCCTGCTTTGAAGCAAATGGGTTATGGCACCGAGAAGGTAACGGAGACGTTACAGCAGTTTTTTCCTGATAAGCAGGTCGAACGCATGGATGCTGATACGACCCGCAAAAAACATAGTTATGAGCAGATTATTACTAACCTGGAAAAGGGGAATACAGATATCTTGGTAGGCACCCAGATGATTACCAAAGGATTAGACTTTGGACATGTCTCTCTAGTAGGAGTATTGGATATAGATCGGTTGCTTTATTTTCCAGACTTTCGGGCGAATGAGCGTTGTTTTCAGTTACTCACGCAAGTGAGTGGACGGGCAGGGAGGAGAGATATCCAAGGGCAAGTGATCATACAGACTGTCAATCCACAGCATCCTATTTTAGAAGATGTAGTCTCCAGTAACTATGAGCAGATGTACCACAGGGAGCTATTAGATCGTCAAAAGTTTAGATATCCGCCGTATGTGAGGCTCATTAAGATTACTTGCCAGCATGTTCATGAGCAGGTAGTCCAAGAAGCTACTCGTATGTTAGCTCAAGAACTGCATCGACTCATAGGTCCAGCTCATATATTGGGACCCCAAGCACCGCTGATAGCCAAGGTAAAAAACCAATATCGCATGGATATATGGGTGAAGCTAGCAAAGTCTACCGAACATTCCCTTTTAGCTATTAAGCAACAGATACAACAGATATCCCTTCATTTACTAGGTTTAAAGTCGTTCCGACAGGTGAAAATTAGTTTTGATGTGGATCCGTTGTAAGGCATAAATGGATTATCATTTCCTCCCTTATGGGCCCTTCGCAATGATGAGCCTTTCGGGGTTGTCACGGTCACTTCCGTGCTTTCACCACGATGGCCTGCACCAGTGGAGTATTGGAAATTGTTCCTTGGCACACTAAGTAGTTGGTAAGCTATCAAGCTTATGGATCGCCACGCCCCTCTGGGGCTCGCGATGACGCCCGAAAACCCGTCACTGCGAAGGAACGAGGTGACCGTGGCAGTCCATAGTGCGAATTGCAAGTTTAAAAGTTGCATACAAACATAGGATCTCGGAGGACGCTTGCGCCAGTAAACCAATGGTAAGCTGGGCCATTGGACCGATCTACCATTAATTCATATATAGGATCTTATGGTTTTTATGTACCTTTGTAAAGTTGTTTTCGGGATGTAGCGCAGCCCGGTTAGCGCACTCGTTTAGGGTGCGAGAGGTCGCGGGTTCAAATCCCGCCATCCCGACTTACGACAGTTTGATTATACTTTGGGTTTGCTAACTAAAGTAGAGATACCACTAAATCTTTATAAATAAATAGG
>CAZZEE010000162.1:0-3172 GCA_964652695.1 uncultured Cytophagales bacterium | reverse complement strand
CCTCTAAGTTATTAAAATTTAATCCTTAATCAAAGATTCTAAACAGTCTCTTACAGTCTAAAGTGTGAGAATGCCCTATTAGACTCTGCCATTTTATGCATATCCGCTTTTTTCTTGACGGCTTTACCTTCACCCTGGGAAGCAGCTATTATCTCATAAGCCAGTTTTTCTTGCATAGTCTTTTCTCCACGCGACCTAGCTTGCTCAAGTAGCCATTTGATACCTAATGATATTCTTCTATCTGGACGTACTTCGATAGGCACTTGTAGGGTTGCTCCTCCTACTCTTCTTCGTTTTACTTCAACAGCGGGGAAGATGTTGCTTAAAGCTCTCTTCCATACTTCTAAGCCTGCCTCACCAGTCTTCTCACCCACAATGTTTACTGCATCATAGAAGATGTTAAAGGCTAGATTCTTCTTACCTTCTTTCATCAAGTTATTCACAAAGCGGGTTACCAATACATCTTTATATTTAGGGTCAGGTAACAAAGTGCGCTTTTTAGGACTGCCTTTTCTCATGATATTATCTTACGATTAATAGGGTGGATATTTACTTTTTCTTTTTAGTTGCTGCGGCTTGCTGAGCGCTGGCCTTCTTGGCACCATACTTAGACCTGCCTTGTCGACGACCATTCACTCCGGCTGTATCAAGCGTACCGCGGATGATACGATAATTGATACCTGACAAGTCATGCACACCTCCCCCTTGTATCAATACAGCAGAGTGTTCTTGTAAGTTATGTCCTTCACCAGGAATATATACCACGACCTCTTTACCATTAGATAAGCGCACTTTTGCTATCTTCTTCATAGAAGAGTTAGGTTTCCTAGGTTTCGTTGTAGTTACCTTGGTGCAAATACCTCTACGTTGAGGGCATCCTCCCAAAGCAGGAGATTTTGATTTTTTCTTGTGGCTTTTTCTTCCTTTTCTAATTAGTTGTTGTATGGTTGCCATTGAGACTTCTTTAATAATTATTTATTTAACTGTTCAAGTAAAAAGCACACTTATCCTAAGAAGACGAGTGTTGACTTGCAAAAGTAATGAAAATAAATCGACCAAGCCAAAAAAATAAGCATGTATTGTAAGGATGTCTAAGGATGGTGACCTATCTAATACAATAGACTTCTTGCGTAATCTAGGTCTTGCTCGCTATGTGCATGTAGTGGGAGAACTGACACGCCCCGGAGGGACTCGCAGTGAAGAACTTATGCCACTCAATGAATGCGGGCGGTCTATCATTGATGAATCGCCACGGGTCTCGCAATGCCGTCAAAATAATTGATTTTACCAGATGTCTAATATCGGTGGATGCTTTTGAAAGGAGGCTGATTCTACCAAAAATGGGAATTGTGTGGGAATAGTATAATGGATTGGGAATCTCTACAAACCATAACAACAAAGGCCATAGTTATACTGAAAGACTTCGAATTATGTTACAACCAATAAAGCATAAATCTTGGCTATAGGGGCTTGTTGACATGGCTACAGCTTTTTAAGTCTTGAAGACAAAAATAAATATAACGATCAAACTCACCTCATGCTAAGTCGTTAACTATATGTAAAAAGTTGATGCATAACTTGATGAGATGTATGGTTATTCAGGATATTGCACAATGAATGAGTGCTACATATACTTACACCAAAGTAGGTATATGAAACCCCATGCAACTCCCCTCATGCAAACATACATCTCATGTTGCCATAAGAAGCAAAGGAAAGTGTATAAGGCCAAGACAAAATATGCCCCTTCAAATTTACCTTTCCATAACAACCAAGTATATCTCTCCTGTATTTACACCAAATCCCGCCAAGAATAACGCAGCCTACTGCTTATTATTCTTTCAGCAAGAGATGTATTAATTATAGTGGTGTAGACTCCTAACCCTTTCAATCTGCTTGAGATCACTTAAAATTTGCCTTAGATAGTCACTTTTAATAGAGCGTACATATCTATTGTAAGCGGTCTTCCAAGGACCAAATTCTCTAGGTAAACTACTCCACGGAGAGCCGGTACGCATAACCCAACACACAGCTTCTAAAAACATTCGGTCATCTTTACCTTTTTTTACTTTCGAACTATTAAAAATAGGTTCGAATTTCTTCCAGATGGAATCTGTTATTATAAGCTTCATCATGAGAATCTTTAGTTAAGTTTAACTTAATTAAGTTTAAACTTTTAACAAAGTCAAGAGCTAGCCTACTTTTTATGAATCTTTTAATTAGATAAAGAACGGATTAACATTTGCTTGATTGCTTATGATAATGAACTCTTACTACGAACGATAGGTAGGAAAATACTCCAGCACCCACTGATCTAACTTTACACCTGATTGAGTAAGATACTGCACATAAGCTTCTACACCAGCATACAGGTCCCACTGTTCAAATAAAATGAGTGAATGTGCCAGCTTACCCAACCGCACATCCCAATTTTGCCACTTCTGATCAGGAGCTAAGGCAGTATACATCTTTCTATTAGCAACATCCCAGCCCCATGATTGCATCAACAAGACAGCCCCCAGTCGATAATCTTTGAGCCATGCTGGATCAGCCTTTAATTGCTGAATATCATTTTGATAAACGGTATATCGCATACCTTGCCCACTACTACTTCTATCAAGAGGGAACATCCACCAATCATAGTGAGCATGATGGAACTCCTTCCACTCCCCTGCTTGCGCCCATCTTTTAAACTTAGTCAAATCTCCATAGCTAGCTGGCTGACTCCGTAATGCCTCCTTCATGTCTTCTATACCTGCAAAAGTAGGATCCTGGTTATTACCTAGATGGGTACCTATCTGATTTTTCAAGGGTTGATACTTATTTTGCAAATTTTGGGCAGCACTGAGGTTATTTGCCACTTGCTGACTTGCTTGAAACAATGTTTTATTATCGGTAGGGGCTGGAGATGAATCTGAACCGGAAGAGTTGAGGGGTTCATGTTGCCTTGCAGATGGGCCCAGTGAGACACCACAAGAACCACATCTACTAAGGGCCATGAAGATCAAAAAGAATAATACAACTTTTAGATTATTTATATGCATACTCAAATTAATTATTCAAATCAGTCATTCTTTTTTCATATGACCGTTAGGCTATACACCTCACTATCCTCTACCCTTATGGGTCTGTTGAAAGTTAATTTTTGCAAAAATGAGTTTACAAGATTTCA
>CAZZEE010000161.1:0-3183 GCA_964652695.1 uncultured Cytophagales bacterium | reverse complement strand
CTGTTGAATCAATAAACTGAATAAGAAAATAGCTATACTAATTAATTGCATATAGGTAAATTTTAAAGTTTTGTAATACCTTAGGTACAAAATGGATGCCAATTGATGGTTCCTTACTTCTAGGCTGACTTATTGACTCAAGGTAGTGACTGGACAAAGATAAGCATTTTAAATCACCTTATATGAAAAGAGACAATCGCTTGGTAAACACGGAATTCTATATTTACTTTAATCATCTATACTTTTTAGTTCTGAAAGGTTAAAAACTGGTTAAATAAAAATGCTGTTTAACTGGATTATCGCCACTCTACAATGCCTACGCAGTAATGAGCCCTTCGGGGTTCCAGCCTTTGCTGGGATGACATTGCAGTCGTTAATTTTAAAACTTTTACCAAGAATAACTATATTCCAAACCCTATGAAGATCGGGCTCATTTCAGACACCCACGGTTGGCTAGATCCACAAGTATTTAATTATTTTGAGTCTTGCGATGAAATATGGCATGCAGGGGACATTGGTGACTTGGAAGTGATGCAGCAATTAGAAGCTCACAAGCCTGTGAAAGCGGTATATGGTAATATAGATGGAAAGGAGATTAAGAGTAAATACCCCAAAAACCAAATATTTACCTGCGAAGGGATGCGGGTATGGATAACGCATATTGCTGGCAGGCCACCTAGGTACACACCTGAAATTTTGGCAAGCTTACAGCAAAATACCCCAGATATCCTCATATGCGGTCACTCCCATATTTTACAAGTAATGCATGATAAGCAACATCCTCCTTTGTTGTACATCAACCCAGGTGCTGCTGGTCAACACGGAATACACCATGTGCGAACCATCTTACGTTTTGACATCCAAGGAGCTAAGATTATCCATATGGAAGCCATCGAACTAGGGCTTAGGGGAAGTTTATAACTAACTTTAGGTTAGGAGTTACGTAATGAATTTATACTTAGATGGCCACGGTCACTTCCGTCACTGCGAAGCCGAAGGCTGTGGCAGTCCCTCGCCATGACCTCACTGCGAATCCCGAAAGAGACGTGACAATCCAGCATAATCAAAAGGCTCAACTCCAGTGTAATTACCAACAGCTTATACGAATCATAACCATGGAATACATTGATACCCACGCTCATTTATACGAGGAAGATTTTTTACAAGACCAAGCGCAAGTCATGGACCGACTTGTACAAGCAGGAGTTTCTAAGGTCCTGATGCCCAATCTAGATGTTCGTACTATTGAACCTATGTTGGAATTGGAAGCAAGATACCCTGCTATTTGTCGAGCGATGATAGGGATTCATCCCTGCCATATACAAAAGGACTTTCGGCAGCAACTCTATCAAATGGAAACGTGGTTAAGCAAGCATAGGTTTATAGCCATGGGCGAAATAGGGATGGATTTATATAGGGATACCCATTACCAAGCTCAACAAGAAGAAGCTTTAGAGATACAGGTCAGCTGGGCTAAGCAATATAAGCTTCCTGTTGCCCTCCATATCCGGCAAGCTTTCCCAGAGACCCTGCGCTTACTCAAAAAGCACCAAGATGGAACACTGCAGGGGGTAGTTCATTGTTTTAGTGGCACGCTAGCAGAAGCTCAACAAATTATAGAACTCGGATTGTATCTAGGGATAGGGGGCATTGTCACCTTTAAAAATGCAGGACTAGCAGCCTTGTTAGCCGAAATAGACCTCCAGCACTTGGTCTTAGAAACAGATAGTCCTTACTTGGCGCCTGTCCCTTATAGAGGGAAAAGAAATGAACCTGCTTACCTTCCTTATATTGCAGCTGCTATAGCGGATATTCAACAGGTAGCTGTAGAACAGGTAGCAGCTATTACTACGGCCAATGCAAAACATATTTTTGGTATTGAGTAGCTAACAGACCTGCTCACTATAGATAGATAGATACGGTACGTGTGCCATAGGCTTGTTACTTAATAACCTTGATGAAGAACGAACGAATAAACCGCTTATAATCACGACCTGAAATTTCCTCATCCTCGTCATAAGTTACCGTTAACAAGTATTGAGTTTGCCCTACCACCACCATTCTACCTTTCAAGTTTCTATCAGAAAGAAATTGGATGAAGAAGTCTGCCGCACGATATCCTTGCATCTGAGTCTTTTTGGACGTAACCAGTTTATTACCGGCGGAAGATTCTACTATCTCTTGAATCAGGTCTTCGAGTTCTATTTTACTGAGGTCGACTTCAGATGGATAAACCATACGGCTAACAGAGTAGTAAACCCCGTCCTTACCAACACTATTGTAGGATGTGTAATCTATGTGGAGGTCCGTGTCATCAACAGGTAACTGCTCAGCTTCTTGGGTAGGTGCAGTTGGAAATTTGATTTTAAAATCTTTGGATTCAGGCTGAAAGGTAATCCAGTTTTTAGTAGCAGCATGTCTGTCTTCAGGCTCAAAAATAGCACGCGTTAGACCAATAAACCATATCAAGCCTCCGATGGCGATAAATATTAGCTCTGCATTGGTAAATTTTTTTATAGGCTTGTAGTTCGGAATAACTTGTGCATTATTGAAAAGAATAGCTCGTTGTGCTTTTATGAGTAAAAATATTATCAAGAATCCCAACCCAATGAAGGAGCCAATGGTTAGCCATATGATATACCAGGTTGCTAATCTTGAAGGAGAAAATAGTCTTTTATTGGAATATTTTTCTGCACCTCTTGCTATGTATTCAAAAAGCTCTTGACAGAAAAATATACCAAAGAAGCTTCTCCAAAAAGGAGAAATATCAGACTGTTCTGCTTCTTTAATGGCTTTCCAATTTTTATAAAACCAATAAAACCTATAAAATCCAAGTGTCAGTATAAAAAGGCATACTAAACGCTTGATAGATATACCAAAGTAAACTATAGGTTCATGATTGGCTGGGTGCACGGAAGCAGCTCCCGATGAAAGTGCATGATGTGTAGGTAATTGGTTGGTAACTGCCACAGTTAGTTTATTAATAAGTTAAAACTAATATTTATTTTAAGTATAGATAAGTAGATAACAAAATACCACTCCATAAGACAATACCAAGTATAGCCAATACGATTTCTCCTCCTGTAAAGCCTTTTCGTGGTTGATAAACGGTAGCAGCTTTAACATTGTAAAAACTGATGGCTTTCTGAAAGGGCATAAATGCACAAAAATCGGCAAGTAGAA
>CAZZEE010000160.1:0-3209 GCA_964652695.1 uncultured Cytophagales bacterium | reverse complement strand
ACAGGAACAAATAGGATTGTAGAAACAATTTCACCTTCCGCGGTACATACTTTTTGGCTACCACCCAAAAAGTATGCAAAAAGGTCACCGCTGTCGAAAAATACCTAAAATTAACTTCCTATGCTCAAATTGAAGAGAACGTGGTGCCAGGAGTTACTCCTGGCACCATTGAGTATAGGGAGTGAGCTCCCTACACCACTACGCCATTTTCCCAAAGAACTCGTTTATCTCTGCATTCAATAGGGCTCCTTATCTACATGTAGCTTTTTAGACAGGCTCTTAGATAACTATACTACTTGGTTGGCAATACTATTTAAATTAGCTGAGGTACAACAAGAAATCTAATTTATCCTATACAAACCAACTTACCAAAAAGATCATATTGGAGCTCTCCGCTATCTAGCATTTGTCTAATGGTGGCTATAACCACTTCTTCTGGTAACTCTATGTTGTCAATAATAATACATAGTTCAGCTGAGCCAGCTTGCAATTGGCGTAGTATGGTGGACCTGGCCTGTTGGTAAGTTTGAGCTGATAGATAGCTATCCTTATGTTTGTTTAAACAAACATCACAAATTCCACATAGCTTGTCGGATATTTCATCAAAATACTCCAACAACAACTGGGATCTGCATCGATTTGGATGGGTGATATAATGAATAATTGCTTCCGCTTTTTCTGTAGCCAATTTGCTCTTTTGCTGTAAGGCTTTTTCGTCGATGGGTATTCGGTCAGCTGGATAGCGAGCTTGCAAAAAGGTTATTTGCGGTTGGTTAGATTGTGGAATATAGTCGATAATAGCACGTTGCTGTAGTTGGCGTAATTGCTGACTGATCGCCACAGGTGGAACCTGCAAATATGTAGCTAGTTTAGCTTCTGCAATGATACAAAAGTCTGTAAAAAGTTCTCCTCCATACAACCGAAGTAGCGCTCGTATAAGTGCATCATACCCACTGTTTGCTACCTGGAAGGCATACAATTCCTGATGGGTAATAGGAATATGCAGTTTAGTAGGTTGGTAAAAAGCTTCGTTCAGCTGAATGAGCCCTTCACTGGCTAGACTTTTAATAGCCTGATAAACTTCTTGCGGTTGTAGTCTGCTGGTATGTGCAAATTCTTTCCAATTCAAGTCATGCGTTGTGTTGCCTTGGGCACCTACTGCTAGCTGATAGTAGTTGGCTAGCTGCTGGTAAACGTTTTTGAGTTGCTTAGGAGAAGGATGCTCTTTTTGAATGCCTTTCCGTAGATCAATGATATCCTGCTGGTCATATAATAAGATCGAATATGCTTTTTGTTCATCACGCCCTGCACGACCTGCTTCTTGATAATAAGCCTCTAAGCTCGTTGGCAGATCCATATGTATTACTAAACGTACATCTGGCTTATCAATGCCCATACCAAATGCATTGGTCGCCACGATCACACGAATATTCCCTTTCATCCATGCATTTTGTCGTTCTTCTCTTGTAGTGTTATCCAGTCCACCATGATAAAAGGTAGCTTGTATATGCTTTTGAAGTAAGATTTGTGCAATAAGCTTAGCTTTTTTGCGTGTATTGACATAGATAATCGTAGTTCCCTGTATACGTTGAAGGAGGTTAATTAGATTTCGCTCTTTATCACTTGTCTTCTTAACAATATAAGCGAGGTTGTGACGGGCAAAGCTCTTCTGAAATACGATACCCTCTTGAAACACCAACTTGCCCTGAATATCTTCTTTAACAACTCGGGTAGCAGTAGCTGTCAGCGCAATCATATTGATAGGAGGTAATAAAGTTCTTAGGGTGGCTATCTCTAGGTAGGCAGGTCTAAAATCATATCCCCATTGAGAAATACAATGCGCTTCGTCTACAGCTAGTAGGTTTACCTGCATTTGTTGCACACGTGCTTGAAAAATATCTGTTTGAAGTCGCTCTGGAGATAGGTACAAAAACTTCATGTTGCCATAAATGCAATTATCTAATACCCTATCTATTTCTGGGTAAGTCATCCCTGTAAAGAGCGCTGCGGCAGCTATTCCACGTTTTTGCAACGCTGCTACCTGGTCTTTCATGAGGGCAATGAGCGGCGTTACAACCAGGCATATACCAGACTTAGCTAATGCAGGAACTTGAAAGCAAATAGACTTTCCTCCACCAGTAGGCAATAGGGCAAGCACATCTTTACCAGCCAAAACAGCTTGTATGATTTCTTCCTGTAAGGGGCGGAAGCTATGATAACCCCAATATTTTTTGAGAATATGATGGATGTCTTCCATAAAAATAGCTGATGGGTTGTTAATGCCGTTGGTAACAAATGCTCAGGTTACTCTGAAGCTAAAAAATATTTCTGGAATCAAGTTCCACTGGAGCCAATAAAATGATTCGCACTGGCACGGCAGTAACTTCCAGGCCAAAGGTATTCTAAAACTGCAGAGAAACTAATTGATGCACAATTGCTCACTACTTCCTTAGCAAAATTTCACCAAACTATTTAGCTTAAGCACCCATATTATTAAACCTACAATAACATGAACTACTTTAGTATTGATTACATGATTCTATATGCTTTTCTAATTGCTACGCTTATCATAGCCTTTCGGGCAGGGAGGAATATAGAGGGAATCAAAGACTATATTTTAGCCAACAGAACTTTTGGAAAGTGGTCTATTTTGCTTTAAGGGTTGTGGAGGCCATGCTAGCGCTGCCATCGAATTAATTATTAACTTGCAACCAACAAGACTTATTGCCCAACCATGGAGCACACCCATCTATCTCGCGAATTTCTTATACCTTACCTGGCAGTCCTAAGTCTGTTCGTGATTCGGGTTATCTATATTCTATGGAAGAAATATCACAATTACCAACTCCAGAAGCGGTGTTTATCTCATGAGGAAGCTGTTGGAAAAATTAAGGCATGGTATGAGGGAATAGATGGCTGGCACTTACCTAGCACGGATAATGTATTTGTAACAGGGAAACTAGAGAATAACTTATATGGGGAAATTACCTATGTGGGTATGAAGGAACTATCGCAACGTCTCAATCTAACATACAAGGATGTGTTTTACGACCTAGGATGTGGTATGGGGAAGCTTGTTACCTATATGTATTTAACAAATCCTATCAAAAAAAGTGTGGGTATCGAAATGATAGGACAACGATATAGGGTAGCCGAATTAGCCCTCCAACAACTCCAGTTCGACAAGTTATTAAATCCTCAACGTGAAA
>CAZZEE010000159.1:0-3255 GCA_964652695.1 uncultured Cytophagales bacterium | reverse complement strand
AATCCAAGGCTTCGATTGGCTATTCAAAATGCCAAGGGTGCTAATATGCCCAAAGAAAATATGGACAGGGCTATCAACAAAGGAAGCAATGCCGATGCCGCTGACTTCACGACGCTCACCTACGAAGGCAATGCCGCTCATGGCACAGCCCTCATCGTAGAATGCACTACCGATAACCTTAATCGTACCGTAGCGAACGTGCGGGCTATCTTTAGCAAAAATGGAGGTACGTTGGGGAAGAATGGATCTGTGACCTTTTTATTTGACCGGAAAGGTATCTTTACCATCCCTGAAAAAGCTGTATCCGATATAGAAGGGTTGACACTCAGCCTGATTGAGGTAGGCGCAGATGATATGGAACATGACCCAGAAGAAGGCTATTATTATGTGGTTAGCCCTGTCGAGCACTTTGGGGCTATCCAAAAGGAGCTAGACAACCTACACATAGATATCGAATCAGCAGAACTGCGCTATATCCCCCATACCCAAGTGGATCTCCCAGAAGAAGCTTTTGAAAAGGTGATGAAGCTCCTAGAAGCGCTAGAAGAAAATGAGGATGTGCAGAAGGTGTATCATAATGTGGCTAGCAGCGGGCAATAGTAACATGCGTTCCTTGTCATTGTGGAGGCTGCCACAGCTGCTTACCCACCGTCATTGCGAGGCTACATAGTAGTCGTGGCAATCCATAAAGATAATGGGAGTAGGCTGCTAATAAGACAATAGAAGAATGGACTGCGGCAGTCCCTTTGCTCTTTCGCAGTGACGATATGGGTCTCATTCGGAGACCTATCACAGCCTCTTTTTCCCGTCATTGCGAGGTCCAAAGGGCCGTGGCAACCCCGAAGGGCTCATCACTATGTAGGCCTGTAGGGAGGAAGTGATAATCCATGTCCGTATGAAAAAAAATGTACTTAAATTTGCTCATACAAATCTACCCAGCCAGGGTTTAGCCCATTGATGAGCTTAAGTTTTTTCTTTCTAGTTCCAGCCTTCAGCTGTTTTTCTCTACTAATAGCAGTATCCATCCTAGGATAAAATTCATAGTAAACTAGCAGCTTACATCCATATCTTTTAGTAAAGCCCTCTAGGTATCCTTCTTGATGTTGATATACTCTTTGTAAAAGATTAGTAGTGACGCCAACGTAAATAGTGCCATTCTTTTTGTTTGCCATTATATAGACTGCAGGTTGCTTCATGTTTCTATATGGATGGATTGCCACGGTCGCTACGCTCCCTCGCAATGACTTTGAGAGACAAGGAATTGCCACAGTCGTTTCTGTCACTGCGAAGCCAAAGGCTGGCTGTGGCAGTCCCTGGCAATGACGCTCCAAAGTTCGTCACTGCGAGCCCCAAAGGGGCGTGGCAGTCCATAGCACCAAGTGCTTTCGTTTTTGCTGTACTGTTACTTCTTCAGATGTCCTCCTTTTAACCAACGCGGCAATACAATCACCCCTACAATCAAGTATAGGTAATACGTAATCATACGCCAGGCAATCGCCGTAATAAGGGTATATTGTCCTAATAATCCACCATAAAGCTGCTTAAAGAAGAACTCAGCTGTACCACTACTACCAGGAGTAGGAGAGATGAGCATCGTCACCCACATCATGATATGCTTACCAAATATCATCAGATGGTCTATCCAGCTGACAGGCACATAAGCTGCTATGAGCAAATTCAGAATCCCATACCTTGCCGTCCACACCAGCATGGTAACTATGCCAATTTGCACCCAATAGGACCATTTCTCCCCTTGTAGGGCTTGTGAAGCTATTATCATATCATCTCCCTGCTTCACTGCCCCTTCTTTCCATCTGCTAAACAGCTTCATATGGGTAAGCTTGACCAAAGTCCATTTAAAGAAAGTAGGCTTTACAAATAAAGCAAAAGCCATGATGAGGGTATATAAGGTAATCAGTAAATAGCTAATCCAGAAGGCCATATTGATACCTGTTTCCCATTGTGCCATGGCTCCAGGCAGGTAGTTATAAGCATGGTAGAAACCTAGGGGAGCCATCAGGATAAAGAATAGGTTGTCAAAGATGGCTGTAACCATGACGTATGCCAGTGCCTTACCAAAGCTGACCCCTTCTTTCAAGAATAAGAAAACAGCAATTAAAGTGCCTCCTACAGCAGAGGGTGTTACCGCAGAGGAGAATTCCCATAGAATAATGATATATAAGCACGATAACCAAGAGAGTGTATGGTGGGTAAGAATGCGGAGTCGATAGATGTAGATGAGATCCCGAAAGCCCACAGTTGCAATGGCTGCCAAGATGTATAGCCAATTCCCTTGGCCGATGAGGTGTAGCTGACCTGATTGGAGGTCTGGGTCTGTGCTCAAAAGGTAAACAACCACACCTATCCCAAATAGAAGTGGTAGCCATACCTTCTTCGTATTGAGTGTTTGAAAGACTTTTTGTTGGTCTACTTGATTGTCTAATTCCATGGGTATTGTGTTTAGGCCTTTACTTTAGGCACTCTGAAATAATTGCTATCACTTTCCTTAGAACTAGACAAAGCCTTGGCATGGTCTAAAGGAGTAGCAGGTAGATCTTCTCTTAAAATAGGTTGTTCTAAGACGAGGGTGGTTAAAGGTTCCACTCCTGTAGTGTCCACCTCTTGTAATTTCTCGATCCAACCATAGATCTTCTCTAGATCATGAACCATTGATTTCTGAACATCCTCAGGCAAATCTAATCTGGACATGTGCATAAGTTTCTGAAAGAGTTGTTTATCCATTGTGTGTTTATGAAACTTCTTGCATACCCTAATGAATTTCTTAGTTACCATGTGTTATATGTACACACTTTCGGATCGTCATTGCGAGGGAATGAAGTGACCGTGGCAATCTATTGGTTGAGATATGCAAGAACTTTATTATTTATTACTAAAAAGTATAAAAATAGCCTTCAATCCCTATACTACAAAATATTATGTCCTGTTCAATATCTTAGGACTTTTTAAAGATTTATTAAGTTTACGGTAACTAATCTCAATAACTGATCGAAGAAGCAAATCCCGATTATGACAGTTTTTGCCTTCGGCGACCTACTTTTTGTCAACCACACAAAAAGTAGGCAAAAAAGTCTCCGCTGCTGAAAAGGTTGCCACACCCCTATCGGGGTGTGCAATGACGTTTTGGAGTGAGAGGAGATACCTCCTTTCACCATTTTATATGAACTCCCTATACACATATCGAAGCGATTATCTTCTAACTCTCCAAGCCTACGCAACGATGAGCCCTTCGGGGTT
>CAZZEE010000158.1:0-3272 GCA_964652695.1 uncultured Cytophagales bacterium | reverse complement strand
AATCTGCTTTTTTGATGCTATTTTAATGATTTTTGGAATTGTTAAGCATCAACTATCTAGACATAAAAGTAGGTTTTCAGCCGATAATAATCTCAGCATTTAAATTACGCAAGAAGTCTAATCTAATAACGACTATTTTGAGCCGGCTTAATAACATTATCTTTATTGCATTTGATTTTCCTGGCACCAGCCAGGAGGCTTGCGCCAATTGGGGATCATACAGTAATATATTGTAAATTGGAAATACAAATTCCAGATTGCAAGGAGTTTATTAAGTTGACTCTAGAAGTTCTTCCTAGTCCCTTAAAAGCCTCTTTAGTAAGCTCATTTAATTAGAAGAGATTATCAAAGAACATCGTGCATCTACGGAAGAATGCTTCTTTTGGGCCACACAAGCAGGGGCAGAATTGGACCTATTAATCGTCAAAGATGGACGTAAACTAGGATTTGAATTCAAGCACACAGACTACCCCAAAGTTACCCCCTCCATGCGCATTGCCATAGAAACCTTGCAACTCGATCACTTATACCTGGTCTTCCCCTATGCAGGAGATAGCTCTCCATTGGCAGACAAAATAACTGCTCGTGGATTGTTACAACCCTAGGCTTTCCACTGACTAACATCCAGCAAATCAACTATCTCAATGCTATGTAAAAAGTCCATATCATGCGAGATGGCAATAATAGCTCCTGGATAAGCCCTTAGCACCTGAACCACATGCTCACGGGTTGGAAGATCTAGGTTATTGGTCACCTCATCCAAGATTAACAAAGGAGGTGTCTTAGCAGCTATTTGAGCAAGGCCAAGACGTACTTTTTCTCCACCGGATAACTGGGCCACAGGTGTTGCAATAGCTCGGTCACTATAAAATAGAAAAGTGCTTAAGAGCTGCCTGATATGGGGGCCAGAAGCGTTGGGTATTGTCGACTGCAAAGTCTCCCAAACAGTTTTAGTAGCATCTAGGGTAGCATAGTGTTGGTCCATATATCCAATGCTTTCTCTCTTGGGGACCAACCAGTTGCCCGTTCTGATCTGAATAGCTGGGTCACACAGGATTCCTTTGATAAAAGTAGACTTTCCAGCACCATTGTTGCCTAAAATGCCTATACGCTCATTGCCTGCTAGATCAAAATAAATCTGATCCAGGAAGGGGGCTTCATATCCCAGCGTCCCTTGAATGATGGAAACAATGTGCTTGCTACTCACCTCAGCAGCTGTAATAGAGAAATTAGGCGAGATAACAGCTGACATCTTCAACTCATCAAGTTGTTCTTGAATGCGTTGCCTTTGATCGCGTATATGCTGTCGCTTGCTGCCAGAGGTCTCTTCCCCACGACGTGCTTTAGCATCAGCGACGATGGCAGCCCACTTACGCTGTTCAATCGACTTCTCTCCCTGCTGCCGACTATGCTTGGCCCGGATTTGTTCTTTCATCAAAGCAACGTGGACGTCCTTCTTAGCTTTTTTCAAATCATCTAGCTGTGTTTCGAGGGCTTCGCGTTTGGCCTGTAAGTCTTTGCAATAGTTGTCATAGCTACCTACAAATACATGTACTTGCTTGTCTTCCATATGCCAAATGATATGACTACAGGAATTGATAAAAGCAGGGTCATGGCTCACCATAAGAATAGTTCCTTTAAAACTATTAACTGCCCTGATAAGTGATTGCCTATGCGTCTGATCTAGATGGTTGGTCGGCTCATCTAATAACAAGACATCAGGATCGCTAGCCAGCACTTGGTTAAATAGGGAGACAACCCGTTCACCTCCACTGAGCTGATCGAAGTAATCAATAATTTGTGGCACATAACCAAAAGTAGTTCCTGCTGGCACCTCCATATTACCTTCTGAACAGGATAAATCTCCTTGCAGGATCTTGAGTAGACTTGTCTTTCCGCAGCCATTGGGACCTATAATAGCTATGCGGCTCCCCGGTTGAATGAGAGTAGTAAAGTCTTCAAAACAAGTTTTTGTAGGAAACGTTATGCCTACGTTGGTAAGCTTGATAAGTTTGTTCATCATACAATATCTAAGTTTTGGTTTCAGGAGTAGCTCCTGAAACCACTAAAGGGCTTAAATACAAAACAGCATAGACTTTTGCTTGTCTAAGCTATATAAGAAGGCCCCTGATGGGTAGGGAACCCTTATTGTAAGATGATTTTCATGATTGTGATTGTGTAAATACTTATAGTTATAGTTGATTCTAACTAATAAAATTATTTTGAAATTAAGAAATTAGTGGAATTTTACAAATTCTATCTCTATAAACTTTTAATAGCACTTACCTCATACTTTGCCTTGGGGGTAATGAGCTCAGTCCAGTAATTTAGCTGTCGTAAAAATTCTTTCTGTATCTGTTTGAGAGACTTTTTCTCCATTAACCCCACATTGTTGCAGCACTTGAAATCCAGACCTACTGAGCATATCTGCTAGCTCTTCAGCAGCATAAACTTGAAGTGTTTGAACACTTTTCAAAACACTACGACGCCCCCGAGGGTTAGTTTTATATAAAAGGGTATAGGATAAAAGAATACCATCTATATCAATGTCACTATATTGAATTTCCCTTATTATTTGATTATTCTTTTGGCTTATCCAATCTATCGTGAGCTTTGATATATTACTTCCAGCCCTTAAATAATCGGCATTAAAAATATCAAAAACATATATCCCTCCTGTATGTAGGCTGAGGCGGATATGATGCATGGCAAGTTCAAAATCTTCTCGCGTAAGATGACCGACTGCATTAAACATGGAAATTACGGCATCATATTGACCTAATCTAACAAAACGCATGTCAGCATGATGTAACCTACTTACCAGACCAGGGAAGCTTTCCTGAGCCTTCTTTCTAGCTACTTGCAACATTCTTTCATTTATATCAGAGCCAGTAACCTCATAGCCTCTTTTAGTAAGTGAAAAAACTTGAGACCCAGTACCACACGTAACATCTAAGATAGTTTTGCATGAAGGAGCGTGCGACTTGAGCAGTGCTGCAACTCTATTATTCATATCAAGCGAAATAGCTTCATTGAAAGCATCATAGGTGTCTGAGCTTGTATCATAATGAGTTGGCAGTGCTGTTTTGTGTCGTGCTTGATCACGCTTTGCCCAACCTCTAAAGTATGAAAAACAGTCTTTCAGACCTGCAAAGGCTGTTCTGAAAATAACAGGTACACGCTTATGTCTAACCACATTCCAAATTTTAGTCATAAATTAGAGAGTGGTTACCTAAAGATAGATTGATGGTTAAATGATAAAGGATACACAC
>CAZZEE010000157.1:0-3300 GCA_964652695.1 uncultured Cytophagales bacterium | reverse complement strand
CTTCTAGCTTGAGTCTTTCGTCCTCTTCTTTACGCTTACGTTCTTTTTCTGCCTCTTCTTCTTTCTCTTTTTTCAAACGTTCCGCTTCTTTTTTCTTGCGCTCTTCCTCTAGACGCTCTTTTTCTGCTTGCTCTTGCTTCTTACGCTCCTCTTCTAGACGTTCTTTTTCTGCTTGTTCTTGCTTCTTGCGCTCTTCTTCTAGACGTTCTCTTTCTTCCTGTTCCTTGCGTTCTTTCTCTTCTTTCTCTTGACGTTCTGTTTCTTCCTGTTTTTTTTTCTCTTTTTTCAAACGTTCCTCTTCCTCTTTGCGTTTCTCTGCCTCCAGCCTCAAACGTTCCTCCTCTGCTTGTCTTAAACGCTCTTTCTCCTCTTCTTCTCGCTTTTTATGTTCTTCTTCCTCTTTTTTCTTGCGTTCCTCTTCCTTACGGGCTTCCTCCTCTTTTTCCTTGCGTTTTGCTTCTTCTTTTCTCTTGCGTTCCTCTTCCTCTTTCTTCTTACGTTCCTCTTCCTCTTTTTGCTTGCGAGCTTCTTCTTCTTTTTTCTTACGTTCCTCCTCCTCTTGCTTCTTACGTTTCTCTTCTTCTTGCTTGCGAGCTTCTTCCTCTTTCTTCTTGCGTTCTGCTTCTTCCTTTCGTTTCTCTTCTTCTTGCTTGCGGGCTTCTTCCTCTTGCTTATTACGACCTTTCTCTCCTGCTTTCTCTTGCTCAGGTTGCTCTTCCTCATTACCGGCATCACCTGCTCCAGCCCCACTATCCTCCCCTTTACTTTTCTCTATATCAAACATAGCTTCTTCGAGCCTTGATTGCTCGCATCCGCACTTTAAGTAAGCTACACACCATACAACTATGAAGATAGATTTTACTATCTGCCAAAAATTGTGGAATCGTTTGGGAGATACAACAGGGCGTGGTTTCATGACTTATTAAGATGCACTAGTTAGTACTTAAGATAGCAGGATAGGAAGGAAAATGTATGCAAAGATATAAACAAAAAACCCGAAAATATTATAGAAGAAGTCTATTCTTGTTAATCACTGACTTTGTTTTTCTGATTATCAGAAAACTGCTATCCCATCATTTCGATCTTCCAGCCACCTGACACAAACCCGCATAATATCCCCCCTTAGCTAGCAAGCTTTCGTGCGTTCCTACTTCTTGCACCTCTCCATGATCCAGCACCATGATCTGGTCCGCATGCTGAATAGTAGTCAGCCGATGAGCAATGATAATCGCTGTCCTATTGGCTAATAGCTTCAGAGTAGCCTGCTGAACTAATTGCTCGGTGGCTGTATCGAGGGAAGCGGTGGCTTCATCTAAGATGATGATGCTAGGGTTATATACTAATACCCGTGCAAAAGCCAATAGTTGTTTTTGCCCCATAGAAAGGGTCATCCCCCGCTCTTGAATAGGATGGTCATACCCATCAGGCAATTGTTGCACGAAATCATGTAGGCCAATCAGCTGAGCAGCCTCTATTACCTGTTCTCTAGCAATCGTATCATTACCCAATGTTATATTTTCATGAATAGTAGCTGAAAATAAGAACGCATCCTGCAAGAACACACCCATATGTCGACGCAGATTATGTACCTCATAGTCTGCTATATTCACCCCATCTATACGGATACTTCCTTGAAGCGGCTCATAAAACCGCTCCAATAGATTGATGATAGTGGACTTCCCAGCCCCTGTAGCGCCCACAATAGCTAAAGAACGCTTAGCAGGCAGCTCAAAAGAAATATTCTTCAAGATATAATCGGTTCGCTCATAGGCAAACCATACCCCTTCAAAGCTCACATGCCCTTGCACTTGCTGAGGCTGATAAGTAGCATGATTGGGTACTACCGCTTGTGTATCCAACAACTCCATAATCCTATCCGCACTCACCAGCCCCATTTGCAGGGTATTAAAGTGTTCTGCCAAGTGAGAAATAGGCTTAAAGAGCATCTTGATATACATCAAGAAAGCCGTCAAGCTACCTAGTGTGATTTTTCCTCCTACGACATCACGGGCGCCATAATAGATCAAAGCGCCAATACCCACGGAACGTATCAATTCCAATGTAGGGAAATAAAGCGAATAGTATTTATTAGATTGGTCGTGCGCCTGGCGATATACGTGGGTAAGGTCTTGGAATTTCTTCAGCTCAGCTGCCTCTTGGTTAAAAATCTGGATGATCCGCATACCTGTCAGGCGACTTTGGACGAAAGTATTGAGGCGCATGGCTGCATCTGCTATAGCCCTATACACATACTTGATTTTCTCTTTAAAAAGGTAAGTAGCCAGCAACATCAGGGGGACTATGGTTAAGCTACAGAGCGCTAACTTCCAGTCGATGTATAACATAAAAGCAGCTATCCCGATGATTTGTAATAGATCTGCCAATACAGCTGCCAAGTCATGGCTAAAGGCATCTGACAGCCTATCCGTATCCGTAATATTGCGGGTTATCAACCTGCCAATGGAATTTTTGGTATGAAAAGCTGTATTGAGGTGTAGCACATGCGTATAGATCTTGATACGAATATCACGTACTATATGCTGCCCAAACCAGTCGGACAAATAGCTAAGGGCATACTGGGTAGCAGTCTGTGCTATCAGCAACCCAACCATCCAGCATAATATCTTCACCAGCCCCTGATAGTCTCGCAGAGCTACATACTGGTCCAGCGCCAGTTGTACCATATAGGGCCTACTGGGTTCTAATATACCAAGCACAATCGTCAGACAGATAAGGACATAGAAAACGAGCCGATAAGGCTTAATAAAGGCAAATAGCCTGCGGATCAGCTGTGGCTGGGTAAATGCTGTTCGATGTGTGTTTTTGATAGCCATTGTACGTATACTTAGAACCTGTTTGCAAAGGCTCTTGTTCTCCTAGGTTTCCTAGTTGACTACCTCCTAGTAATCCCGATTAAGATAGTTTTTGTCTGCGGCGCCCTACTTTTTGTCAACCACACAAAAAGTAGTCAAAAAAGTCTCCGCTGCCACACGTAAATCTAAAAATCTCACCTCCCCACTGCTCAACAACACTACGTGAAAACCTTCAAGCCTACAACGGGTTGAGTCGTCAGGACATTCCGCAAACACCCCAACACCCATAAGTCCACTGTGCTCCAGTCCTGCCACCCTACCCTGCGATTTTCTTAATGATTTCCTTGCGAAGGCGGTTCTTTTACTATTTTTCCATTACTGATTGGTTACCTGAAGATCTTAAACCCTTCACTTGTTAAATAGGAATGTAATTTAGAGAGTGTTGATACATAGATAGACACTCAATAAATATAGCGAAGTAGTGGAT
>CAZZEE010000156.1:0-3319 GCA_964652695.1 uncultured Cytophagales bacterium | reverse complement strand
GTGGCTCTTGCTTTTCTTAGAATATGCTTGCAAAGATTCTAAACAGTCTCTTAGAGTGTTTGGTAATACTAACCCATAAATTAGAAGAACAGTATGAAACTTATAGTCAACTGAAGACTTTAAAACAACCCCGCCGCAAGCAGCGGGGTATTTTCAAAATAATTTTAACTGCCTGCTCTCATATAACTTTTCATACGTATTCCCCTGTTTCTGTACATAACTTACTATCGACTTCTCATCCCCATGCTTGCCTACTGTACTAGCAAAATATCCATCACTCCAAAACTCCCCTCCCCATAACTGCTTCTTTACACTTGGACGTTGCTTGAATATCTCTCTTGCTGTAAGACTCTTAATCATCGTTACTAGCTTAGTTACACTATAACTCGGAACGCTTTGAACTAGCATATGTACGTGATCTTTATCCGTCCCTATCTCTAGAAACTTAATTTGGTAACGCTCTTCTATCTCTACACATACCTCTTTCAGCAATTCGTCTACTTCTCTATCAAATACTACACGTCTATATTTGGCTGGTAATACTAAATGGTACAGCAACACCGTTACATTATGACTCTTATGGATGTATTCGCTCATACATCCAAATTTACGCCGCAAGCGGCGGGGAATTCAACCCTTAGGGATTAAACGATCGTCAGCAAGCGATCTTAGACTACCTACAAGAGGGAAAAACCGTTCAACTTAAAGAGCTAACTGATCAGCTAAAAAGCTATTCAAGAAACACCTTAAAAAAAGACCTGGCTTACCTAGTGAGAGAAGGATTGCTACTGAAAACTGGAGAGGGAAGAGGGGTGCAGTATCATTTAAAACCTTTATCGTTTTAATTTAGATATACTTGATTGTTAATATTATCTGTGATTTTTAAGTACATGCATACATCATAAGGAGCTAGATTCATCATTTATTTAGTTTTCCACCTAACTACATTACATCTTCTCCTCTTGTTAGGTAAACAAAGTTTTTACATACGCCTCAACAACCTGCTTTGTACTTGCAGCCTGCAACTCTAGGTAAGCATAACCCTATATACCACGAAAAAGACCTATATATCCTTTCTTGCAACAATCTACCTTTTCAAACTTACGCTTGTTAAGTCAAGTTCTTAATGGTTGTCATTGCAATTCACACTGCTTGTCCACCCCATCAGTATTTATTACTATGGCTTCACCCACATAGGGCATTTACCAGTTAAATAAAAAACAAACAAATTTACCAGTTAAATAAAAAAAAAGGAGGCCTTATGAAAAACCAACAAAATACCCAACTTGGCTACTTATTAAACGGCTTACTAATATCCTTGATAGGCTTACTAAGTTTATTAGGAGTTACCCAGTGTAGATGCAACCAAACATCAGAGCCATCTGGAAAGTTAGAAATAGCAGCCAACAAAACACTCTTACGTGCTCCTGAAAGGGAATTCGAAGTAATAATAAAACCAACTGAAGGTAGTTACTTGTCTTTGCTAACGGATTTGAAGCTAAAAGTTCAATTCTTAGAACAAGAAACTTTTGGGAAAGATGTACAAAATAGCTGCTTAGCACATAAGCATGCAGCCGATAAGCAGCATTTTACTACTAGCTTCATGATACCCCTCACTGAATACACAACTAAGGCAGAATCAGAGTCGGAAGAAGAACAAAACGAGCTACGCATACCCATTATATTAGCCCCAGCCAATCAAGCTACCAAATTAAAGGTGGGAGTTGAGCTAGTAGACCCACAAAACAATACCCTACAAAGTCTAGAAGTTATTTGGGTAAAAAATGAATTACTAATAAGCGACCTAACTGCTTTAGAAACTAAAGAAGGGTTAGCTAATTTGACCCTGAAAAATACGAAAGATACCCCCCTCAAAAGCAGCAATATCGTACTCGACTTAAAAAGTGACCATGAGGAAACGTTACTTTTCTCACAAACCAATACCCCCCAAGCTACATTAG
Organism: uncultured Cytophagales bacterium; assembly: GCA_964652695.1. GTDB lineage: Bacteria > Bacteroidota > Bacteroidia > Cytophagales > Amoebophilaceae > Amoebophilus. Next base: position 1,358 of record CAZZEE010000156.1, on the reverse strand, counting down.
AAGAGTTATGGAATCATCATACAACATTAGACCCAGGAGCTGAAACCTCCCCTATATCTTTCAAATTAAACAAGGCAACCGAAAGCCAAGCTCTTTCTAACCTTACTATTACCATCAGCCAGGAAGGTGGCAAAATTTTAGCTACCCAAACCGTGCCCTGGCCCCAAATACAGACCAAGGCCTCTCAATCCACGCAATCCCAAGAGCCAAAAAAAGAGAAACAACAAGAAGAACCCGAGGAGCACCCCACTACCCTACCTAATCTCCAAATTAAAGTGGAGCATATAACTAATAAAAAGTTCAAACTACTTGTAGAAAACACAGGCCAGAAAATAAGTAAAAAACTCCTCCAATCTGTAAAGTTAAAATATAGTGTTCAGGGAACAGGGGATATCACAAATGTAAGACTTAAAAGAAGAAATTTATCTGATATAAATGGCACCCCTTTGGTAGAACTCATAAAATCAGGCCTACAAGAAGGACAAACTAAGGAATTGGAGATAATGATAGAGCCTGGTAATGCTAATAGCTTAGCTATTCATCTCTTTTTAGAAGGAACACAAAATGAAAGCCTAGCTAATTTCGATTGGAACAAGAAAGAAAAGACCACAAAAAAAGAAGTGCCTGCAAAAGGCACAGAACAAACTCAACAACCTGTTGACAACTCGAAAGAAAAGCCAGAAGAAACAAAAGAACAAACACCTCCTTCATTACCTAATCTACGCATTAATACTAAAACAGATGCTAGATCTCCTAAAATATTTAAAATGGTAGTAACGAATCAAGGAGAAAGCATCAGTGAAGAAGCTGTTAAAAATGTGAGGTTGTGTTATACCATGGAAGGAACAGATAATATAACCGCTAGCTACCTCAAGAAACGAGGAACCCCAAAAGATATTAATGGAGAATCACTACTAAATTTTATAAAATTAGGGTTCAGCAAAGACCAAACAAAAGAATTTGAGTTAATCATAGAAACAGGTAATGCCAAAACTTTAACTATTAATTTAACCCTAGAAGGCACACAAAACAGTAACACGGCCATTTTCAGTTGGATTAACAAAGAGGAATTGAAAGAAAAAGCCCCTAAAAAGAAAGAAAAACCAATCCAACAAGCTACTAGCAGCCTTCAAGAAAGGCCAGAAAAAGCCCCTAGCAAAGAGAAAGTCCAAAAAACTGCTAGCAATCTTCAAGAACAACTAGTAGAAGTTCCTCAAGAAGAGCAAAAAGAAGTTCAACAAGCTACCAGCAACCTTCAAGAAAGGCCAAAAAAAGCCCCTAGCAAAGAGAAAGAGCAAGCTCAACAAGCTGCTAGCAATCTTCAAGAAGGGCTAGAACAAGCCCCTACCCAGAAGAAA
>CAZZEE010000155.1:1408-3331 GCA_964652695.1 uncultured Cytophagales bacterium | reverse complement strand
GAGTGCAACTTCGGATAGTAATGTTCGTCTGAGGAACCGTCCGTTGAGGAGGACAAGTGTGACTTGGAGGGCGAGGACGAGGAGATGAAGCACGGGGTCTTTGGCAAGGTTGATTGGACGCAACCGTGTCCCCATCGCTAGGCTAATGGTGGTATCAGTGCGGAAAGAATTTTCAGGTTGCGGGAAAGGAGTAAAGCAAGCTCCCAGAACCCCCTTGCCATTCAGGAGGGATTGGCCTGTGGTGGCCGTTGAATCCCAACAATTTACCTCCCCATCAAGGTTCTCTCATGCGCTATGCGGTGCTTTCACTCTTCTTGATTACACCCCAATCCATCGCCCTGTGTGAACCGCCGCGTTTCACGTTTGCGCAGGAGATACAAACTGGGGATGCGGACATCTTGCCAGGTGGAATTGTCGCCAATGGTACGGACCTTTTCGTGGTGGGTTTTGAGACGCGTCGCGTCCTGAAAGTTTCGGGGGCTCATACGGGAACGCCCACTGTTGGTGTCCTCTATCGAAGCAGCAAATCCGACACTCCTGCCGGTCCAATTGAATGGGGAACCAACGAAGGCCTGGTGACGGTGGACTTCGAATCACCCGACCTGCTTCTCGTGGCGGGTGATACGTTCGATGACGGTGCCATGCTGGTGCTCAATGCGAATACAGGGGCTTTGATTCATCAGCAGGCGCCAAACATAAATGCAGGGAATTCGCTGCGCGTCGCAAACGCTGCGTTCTATGGTTCCAAACGTATTATTGCGGGCTACACCGCCGGCAGCAACTACTTCGAGTTCGATTCAAAGTTGAAAAATCCAGTCTTCCGCAATGGCCCGACGCCACCCGCCAGCCGCGACCTGCTGGTTGGTAACGGCAACACGCTCTACATTAGTTTCAACACAGTCGATGGGCAGATGGGAATTCACCGTTGGGCCGACGATGCAGTGTCCCCCGGCAGCTTGGCGGGGAACGTCAGTTCTCCAGCATGGTTCACCACCACGGTGCCGAAATCGCAGCAAACGGTGAACGGACTGGCCCGTTTGGAGCACGGGGGCGTGGAGTATATCATCCTCACGGACCCGAGCGGGGCGCGCTTGATCTTCGTGAATTCCAGCGACCCCGCGAAGACATTCGAGCTACGCGATCCTTCGATCACACAGCCTCGCGACGTGGCCGTGATGAGCAGCGCCAACGGGCGATTCCTCGCCATCACCCAATCAGGCAACGCTCGCGTGACGATCCACGGGATCGATGGAGCTGTGCTGCAGCAATAGACAGGACCGTTCTGATCTCCGGCTGAGTGATCAATCCTCCTATTCGGAATTTGGTCATCGGTATTTTCCTTTAGAGACCGCCCAATAAAACCGATGACATGCGTTCACATCGAGAGTGTTTCGCACCCTGCCAAGATACAGATAACACAAGCTGTCGCCGGCTATCCGATTGTCGAACATGTCGCTCCCCCCTCGCCCTTGACGGCGTCATTCGGCTCCAGCACCATCCACTCCAGTCTTCAAAGAGAGGCCCTCGCGCGATGCTCCACCTGCAGTCCGCACCCACCGCTGATCCTGATTCCGACCCGTCACTCCTGGGCAAACTGAACGTGGTCACGTACTTCACCACTTCGCGGTGCAACGCGAAGTGCGAGACGTGCTTTTATTGGCAGAACTTGAATGATAAGGACGAGAAGGTCCTTGGGGTGGGGGAAATTGATGCCTTGAGCAGGACGATGCCGCGCTTTAACCACCTCCTTTTTAGCGGCGGTGAGCCGGTGATGCGGAAGGAAATCGTGGAGATCGCGAAGGTTTTTGCGGCCAACAACGGCATCATCACGATCGACATGCCGACGAACGGTTTGCTTCCCAAGCGGGTTGAAGAAGTGACCTCACAAATCCTCGACGAAATGCCGCACGTTCTGTTCGCGGT
>CAZZEE010000155.1:0-1398 GCA_964652695.1 uncultured Cytophagales bacterium | reverse complement strand
GGACGGCTTGGAGGAGACACATAATCGGATTCGCGGCGTGCCCGGCAATTGGACGAAGTCGATGGCGACGCTGGAAACGCTCGGTCGGGTGCGGGCGGAGCGCATGGATCGCTGGCGCGCGGGCAAGGGGCCAAAGCCGCTGCTTCGGATCATGTCCCTCACGTGCATCAATAATCAGAATATTGAAGAGATTGAGAAGTTGGCGATGCTGATGGCGTCGAATCCCGATGTGGACGGGATGAATTTCGAGTGCCTGCGGGGTACACCGAAGGACCCGACGCTGTTCCCCCCGACCCCAGCGCAGTTTGATTATGTGGTGAAAATGTCGATGAAGATGAACGATGAGTTGTACTCGCGGCGCTTTCCTGAGTTCCGCGCGCTGTGGCTTTCTTACATCCGAAACGTGTATCGCTTCCAGCGGGAACACATCACGAAAGGCAAGCTGCCAGTGACGTGTCAGGCCGGGATAAACTTGGCCGTGATCGAGCCGGATGGCCGCGTTCGCATGTGCGAATTGCTGGATATTGTAGGCGATTTGCGTAAGGAAGGGTTGGATTGGAAGAAGGTTTGGCTCGGTGCGCGGGCAGTGGATCAGCGACGTTGGATTCGCGAATCGCGTTGCTCCTGCACGCACTGCGTCAACCTTGGGAACAGCATTGATGCGACCGCTTCCTCGCGTCTGCGTCGGCAGGTTGACGAAGCCATTCTCCGCTGATGAGAGGAACGGGCCATGTCTGAGAAATCGCGCGTTCCGAAGGAACACCAGACGAAACTGGTGGAATTGAACCGGACGATTTTCGTGCGGGAAGCGAAGCTGGCGGCGCAGCATTACGAGGATTTGCTCCGCGTGGTGCCGGACTTGGCGCTGCGGCCGCCGGTGCAGTACGATTTGGCGCGATTGCTTGATCAGGGGAACTTCCCTGAGCTGGCGTTGAAAGCGTACCTGCGCATCATCAAGGAACAGAAAGACAGTAACTTTTACGCACCAGCGCTGAAGTGCGCTGGGACGCTTGCGATGGGATTGAAGCTTTGGGATGATGCGCTGGACTTTCTGGAGAAATTCCTGAGCACCAACCCGCTTAAGCCGGATCGGCAAAGCGTGGAGGAAATGCTCGATTCGTTGCCTGCCGAAGCGCAGGCGAAGCGACAAGATCGGCTGACTGAGCAGAACATAAAGTTGGAAGTGACGGCATCCGGCCAGTTCCGTAAGCCGCTTGCGCAGAAGGTGATGGAGGACGCGCCGATTTCTTTGGACGCGTTGCCGCTGCCAATCGGTAAGGAATTGGAACAACGGGCTCAGGGCCGACCGGATATCATCATGGAGTCCGGCGGGCTGTCGGAACCATCGAGCCTTGCGCTGGATTTCAGCGCATTGAGCGGCAATCCGCCGTCGGAGCG
>CAZZEE010000154.1:0-3335 GCA_964652695.1 uncultured Cytophagales bacterium | reverse complement strand
TAGATGAAGTAACTGGATGGGCGAAAAAGAAGCCATATCCCTGTCAGAGGTTTCTGTTTGTTCATTATATATCTGCACCTCCTTCAAGGAAGGCACATAGTTCCAAATAGTTTCACCGTTGCTAACCACGATTTGGTCTTCCAATATCAATCGATATTTATTGCCTTGAACCCATATCTTACCTTCTATTTGGTATTCTTCCTGGATACCTCCTTGCTTAGTATCCCCTTGGATATGGGCATATACAAAGCCTGCCTGGAAGCTAGTAGGCATGCGAATGGAAGCTATTGCCTTTTTAGCTTGGACATCTGGCTTAGGGGCACCTATAGTAAAAGAACTATGTATGAACCCTGATAATAGTAATAAGGTATATAAGGTCTTTTTCATGTGGCTACTAACTAACTTAATGATCCTTTAATTTATATATTTTCTTGCCGTGCCCTCAACAACATCTCCAGACTACGTTCATCCGATATCAATACATCTCTAGCTTTGCTCCCCTCAAAAGGCCCTACGATTCCAGCAGCTTCTAATTGGTCGATCAATCTGCCAGCCCTATTATAACCGAGTTTGAGTTTCCTTTGGATCAGCGAAGTACTTCCTTGTTGATGAGCCACAATAAGCCTAGCTGCTTCTTCAAAGAGGGGGTCTTGCTCGCCCAGTTCGATGTCTAGCTTTTCATGCTCTTCATTAGATTCATATTCAGGTAGCAAGTAGGCCGACTCGTACCCTCGCTGGGCGCCTATAAAGTCGCAAATATTCTCTATTTCTTGGGTATCTAAGAAAGGACATTGTAAACGGATAATAGACGAATTCATGGAGAGGAGCATATCTCCTTGACCTACTAACTGCTCCGCACCTCCTGTGTCTAGGATGGTTCTGGAGTCTATTTTAGAAGTCACTCTAAAGGAAATACGTACGGGGAAGTTAGCTTTGATAATGCCTGTAATCACATTCACAGAAGGTCGCTGGGTAGCTAAGACCAGGTGAATGCCAATAGCCCTGGCCAACTGGGCTAGCCGCGCAATAGGCATTTCTACCTCTTTACCGGCGGTCATCATCATATCTGCAAACTCATCGATCACCAAGACGATATAGGGTAAAAAACGATGACCTTTTTCTGGGTTCAGCCTACGTTTCACGAACTTATCGTTATACTCCTTGATATTTCTAGTACCAGCTTGCTTGAGCAGGTCATATCGCTGATCCATCTCTAAGCACAACGAATTAAGGGTATTGACTACCTTTTTGGTTTCTGTGATGATCGCTTCTTCTGTGTTGGGTAGCTTGGCTAAGAAATGTCGCTCTAAGTGACTATAAAGGGAAAGCTCTACTTTTTTGGGGTCTACCAGGACTAACTTCAATTGAGAAGGGTGCTTTTTGTAGATTAAAGAAGCCAACAACACATTTAATCCTACTGATTTTCCTTGTCCGGTAGCACCTGCAATGAGTACATGGGGCATGCGCACCAAATCCACGATGACAGCTTCATTGGAAATACTTTTACCTAATATAATCGGCAACTCCATGTTGCTTTTCGTAAACTTATCACTGGTCAGCATATCCCTAAAGGGAACCATCTCCCGGTTCTTGTTCGGCACCTCGATCCCAATGGTGCCTTTACCCGGTATGGGGGCAATAATACGGATACCAAGCGCAGACAGATTAAGCGCTATGTCATCTTCTAAATTCTTGATCTTAGAAATCTTAACACCTGCTTCGGGCACGATCTCATAGAGAGTAACTGTTGGTCCGATAGTTGCTTTGATGCTAGAGATACCGATCTTAAAGTCCGTCAGCGTCTTAACGATCTTGTCTTTGTTTTGTTCTAACTCTTCCTGAGTCACTTCCTTCTTAGCAGGCTCTCTGTCTTCTAACAAATCAATAGTTGGATATTGATAACCAGCTAAATCAAGCCTTGGGTCATAGTCTGCTAATATTTCCGAAGAGTGGCCAGCAGCTACGTGATGGGAATCTATATCATGATTTTCTACTACCTGTACCGTAGGGCCTGCCCCCTCCTGATGATACGTACTATTTACCACAGATAAAGGAACCTCCTTCCTATTACTGGATATTGTAGGTTGAAAGGGGTCGACAGTATTGATAGTTTCCAAGTCTTCTTCTACTTCCTCTATTTCTTCGTGATCAACTTCCTGGTCGACTGCTGCATCTGCATCTACCATAGAATCTTGTGGATGAATATGAGGTTCTCTAACATCCTTGGGAGTTGCCGCTGTAGTATCTGCTGATAGGCTTCTCGCAGATCGGTTAGTAAGAAAGCGAAAAATGCTCGGTAGCGTAGTTACATGAAACACATACACCATACAAATAGCCGCCACAGTGAGGAGAACAATGATAGTCCCCCATCCTAACAAGCTATTTGATAGGGCACCTAACTCAAAGGCAAATCCACCTAGCCAGGAAGCAAGAAGGTGCGCATGGGGGAAAAGCAGATTGATGTAACCCAGCGCTGTATTAAGCCAGAAAATACCCATTAAAGACAGCACAGTAACCTTGAATAGGCTCCAATTTCTCAAGATCCTGCTTGGTAAGAGCTTAGCTCCCAACAAGTACAAAGGCGGCAATAGCAGAAAGGCAGTAATCCCCAACCACCGGAACATCAAATAATATGACACCATAGCACCAGCTATACCTAACCAGTTGTGGATGGCTTTTCCAGCAGCTCGAATACCTAACTCCCGAATGGATTCAATGGTACTTTGGTCTGTATTCCCATGTATCAAGTGCCCTACAAAGGCTAAGAGCAAGAAAAATGCTAGTGCTTGTGCAATGATACCTAACGCTATTTTCAAGCGATGGTCTATCGCAAAGGACATACTCGACAGAAGCCTTTTTTGGGGCTTTTTAGTAGGTTCGTTGGGTTGCTTATAGGTATTTTGTACTGTAGCCATAAGGTCTTTGGGGAGCTAAGTAGAGAGTAAGGTGAAAGCAAACGTTATCTTGACTCCCTGCCAATTCTAACAAAGGTAACAGAAAATATGCAAGGGATAAAGTGCTAGCTAGAAAGATTGGAGTGGCAGGAAGTAATTCCTGCCACCACTTTGTTGATGGTAGACTAAAGCTGCAGCGCCAACCCACTTGCCTAGTTCTCTTCCCCCAAACCGCCCTGCTCATTTGCTTGTGGTGCCAGGAGCTACTCCTGGCACCATTGGGTGTAGGGAGTGAGCTCCCCTTACACCACTACGCCATTTTTCCAGATGAGGCTCGAAGAGGCGGGCAAAAAGGTTTCTTGGTCGAAACATAGGGTTGCTTGTTTTGCCAGGAGCTACTCCTGGCACCATTGGGTGTAGGGAGTGAGCTCCCCTTACACC
>CAZZEE010000153.1:0-3339 GCA_964652695.1 uncultured Cytophagales bacterium | reverse complement strand
CTCGGATGGTCTTGCCTTTCTCGGTACGGATAGGGATGTTTTGTAAGTTGGGATTGGTAGAGCTGAGCCTGCCTGTAGTGACTACTGTTTGGTTATAGGAGGTGTGTATCCTCCCATCCAGGGGTGATATAAGCTGCGGTAAAGCATCCACATAGGTAGACTTGAGTTTTTGAAGCTCCCGATAGGACAATATCTTATTGATGATAGGGTGGGTGTCCGCCAAGTCAGCTAAGACCAACTCACTAGTAGCATGCTGGCCAGTCTTGGTCTTTTCGGTTGAAGACGCAATCTTTAGTTTGTCAAACAAGATCTCCCCTAGCTGCTTAGGAGAACTGAGGTTGAAGGAATAACCCGCCAGCATATGTATTTCCTCTTCCAACTGGGCTAACTCTGTAGCTAGTTGAGCTGATATTCCTGCTAGCAGGTCTGTATCAATTTGTACACCTTGGTGTTCCATGGCAACAAGCACCTGCACCAATGGAAACTCCACTTCGTAACATAGTTGTGCTAATTTTTCTTGTTGGATCGCCTTTTCTAAAGGCTTTTTGAGCTGTAAAGCAATATCTGCATCTTCACAAGCATATTCTTTGATGAGCGTTAGTTCTACAGTGCGCATGCTTTTTTGGGTGCTTCTCGTATATCCAATCAGCTCTTCAATAGGGATAGGTTTATAATTGAGATAACTCTCTGCGAGGGAGTTAATATTATGAGGTCGCTCAGGTGCTAGTAGCGCATGGGCAATCATCGTATCAAAGATAGGAGCCATCACCTCTATGCCATACCGACGCAGGACCAGCTGGTCATACTTTAAATTCTGTCCTATCTTGCCTATCGTAGGACTCTCCAGTACTTTTTTAAACTCCTCCACAATAGCCTGTGCTTCCTGTTGGTCAGCAGGGATAGGCACATAATAACCTTCACCAGGGTAATAGGAAAACGCAATCCCAACCAATTGAGCTTGATGAGGATCCAAGCCCGTTGTCTCCGTATCGAAACAAAAAGCAGTTTGAAGCTGTAGATAACCAATCAGGTCCTTTCTTAAAGCAGGTGTGTTGATCAGGTGATATTGGTGAGGTGTAGTGTGGATGGTGTGATAGGGCGTTGAAGGAATGAATAGGGTCTCTTCGTTAGGTGAAGTGGTGGAAGGAGATTCTTCAAATAAAGTGGGTTGGGAAGGTTGCTGTGAGTTCAATCGACTACCAACAGGGGTTGTTTCTCCCAACACACGACGAGCTAATGTATTAAACTCCAACTCTTGAAAGATGGCTTTGAGTGCTATCGGGTCAGGACCTTGGTAATGACTTTGGGCTAGGTCAAATTGCAAAGGCACATCCGTATGGATAGTAGCTAGTTGTTTGGATAGTAAGCCTTGTTGCGCATGGGTACGTATATTGTCCTGCAACTTACCCGTAAGGTGGTCCACCTGTGCAATGATTTCTTCTAGAGAGCCAAACTGCTGAATGAGTTTTTGGGCCGTCTTGATCCCAATGCCAGGTATACCTGGTATATTATCTACCGCATCTCCTTGTAAAGCTAAGATATCCCTCACTTGGTCTACATGGCTAATTTCCCATTTATCTAATACAGCTTTTTTATCTAAGATGGCTATGCTGTTGCCCATGTAGGCGGGTTTATAGAGATAAACATGCTCATTTACCAACTGGCAAAAATCTTTATCGGGCGTCATCATATACACTTCAAACCCTTGTTTTTCTGCCTGGCGCGCAAGCGTGCCAATGATGTCGTCTGCTTCATATCCATCTGCTGATAATACGGGTATACGAAAAGCTGCTAAGATCTTTTTGACGTAAGGTATAGCGTCTGTGATATCTTCAGGTTGCTCTTGCCGATGTGCTTTATAAGCAGCAAAAGTAGCATGCCGCCAAGTAGGTGCTGCCGTATCAAAAGCTACTATAATGTGAGTTGGTTTCTCTTTAGTGATTACTTCTACCAGTGAGTTGGTAAAGCCTAGGGTAGCACTTGTATGAAGCCCTTTGGAGGTGATCCTAGGGTTTTTGCTAAAAGCAAAATGAGCCCGATAAATAAGGGCCATAGCGTCTAGGAGAAATAATGTAGGCTTAGGGGTCATCCGCTCACTATTTTGATGTACGGTTAGGTATCGTGAAGATATGTTGCTCTCTGATCGCTTTTGGAATATACTCCAAATAAGCTGTCTCTGGAAAGGGTACCAGGTTCTTGCCTAGACCCTGTTCTACAGCTATCGTACCTATGCGTCCTACCAAACTATATGTATTCGTTACAGGAATACTCGCTATAGGGTCTTGGTAAGCTTCTTCTATAGAGATAATTTTCCAACCTTGTTTTCTAATATGAGCAATAAGGTCTCCAATAAAGAGTGCGGCCAAGTCATTTTCATGTAGCAGGAGCACATGCTTGACTTTTCTATTGCATACTTTATAAGCTAACTTTTGATTCGTCTCTATGCAATCCCAAAGGATGGAAAGATATAAGTTTCTGAGTTTATCATAGTCTACTGCTTGACCAGTTTTGACCGCTTCTAGCAACAATTTATTGATGTAGTAGTCATGGTTATTCACTGTCGTATAACCTTCTTGGTATCCCATAGCCTGTAAAGCACTGATAACTAATTGCCGTTGTGCTTTATTCTTGCCTTCTGCTAAATAGGGAAACCTGAAAAAAGGTTTAAAGTTTGGTAAAGAACTTAAAACCACATGCGCCTTCTTGATGTCTGCAATGAATTTTTCTGCTGTCACCTTGTTGAGATTATAATGACTATAAGAGTGATTGGCTATCACGTGTCCTGCCTCCCCATACATACGTAGCCGTTTCATATTCGTTTCCCCTTGCGCATGCACTGCCGTGGCAAAAATTCCTATAGCAGGGCACTTGGCTTCTTGTAGTGCTTGTAGAATCTTTTTGGTCTTTTCCATTCCTCCATGAAGGGCGGTACCAGGCATCGGGGCGTCATCCAAGCTAATGGCAATTTCTCCTAGGTACGGAGAACCCTCTACTGTTGAAAGGGAATCTATGTCGTTTTTTGTAGGCGTAGCCGATTCATCTGATGGGGAAGGTATTGCTAGGTTGGTAAGTAGTATGGAGAGAAACGCTAAAAGGAAATTCGTGTATAGTTTACGTGAATGGGTATCCTGCATTTCGCACTTTATTGAAATAGAGTTGATAATTTCTTTTTTCGATTATCCAAGAAAGTAAGCGATCACGCTTATATGTTTCATTTAGCAATTGCCTGGATAACCTACAGGGTTTAAAGTAGTTAAGGGTGTTATACCAAGCTTTGTCTTCGACGACCTACTTTTTGTCACCACACAAAAAGTAGGCAAAAAAGTCTCCGCTGCTGGG
>CAZZEE010000152.1:0-3363 GCA_964652695.1 uncultured Cytophagales bacterium | reverse complement strand
GTGTATCCTTTATCATTTAACCATCAATCTATCTTTAGGTAACCACTCTCAATAAAGTAGACTTCTCATCCGCTACTCCTCAACAGGCGCTTGGCTATGCCGCGTGAGGACTATTTACCATAATAAAGTAGACTTCTCATCTGTTACTCCCAAGAGTCGCTTGGCATAGCCGAGTGACTGTTTTTTGATGCTACAACTTCCTTCTCAAATATTCAGCTGTATAATTATCCTTCAACTGTATCATCTCTTCTGGCGTACCACTAAAGACTACCTGCCCCCCTTTTTTACCCCCTTCTGGACCTAGGTCTATGATCCAATCTGCACACTTAATAAGTTCCATCGTATGTTCAATGATTAGTACACTGTTACCCCTAGCAACTAAATTATTAATAGCAACAAGTAGTTTACTAATATCATGTACGTGCAGCCCTGTAGTAGGTTCATCAAAGATAAATAAGGTATGTTGTTGCGGGTAGCTTTTTTCAAAATAGGTAGCCAGTTTGAGCCGTTGTGCTTCCCCGCCACTTAGGGAACTAGAAGGCTGCCCTAACTTGACATACCCTAAGCCAACATCTTGCAATGGCTTGAGTTTCTTATAGATGTTCTTTTCCTCTTTAAAAAAAATAGAAGCGTCATCTACAGTCATATTCAGCACGTCTACTATGCTCTTGTCTTTATATTTCACCTCTAAAGCTTCTTTTTTAAAACGATTGCCTTGGCAATCTTCACAAACCAAGGGTATATCTGCCATGAACTGCATCTCTATGATGATTTTCCCTTCTCCTTGACAAGTTTCACACCGTCCCCCTTCCATGTTAAAGGAAAAATAAGAAGGATAATAGCCACGTTGTCGAGCCAAAGGCTGTTCTGTAAATAACTGTCGGATGGCATCATATACTTTGACATAGGTAGCAGGATTAGACCTCGAAGATCTACCAATGGGGTTTTGATCCACCAACTCTATATGGTCGATTAATTTGTAATCGCCTTCTAAACTATCAAATTTGCCTGGACTTTCTGTATGGAGCCCCAATCTGCTCGCTAAGGCAGGATAGATGATCTTCCTGACCAGCGTAGACTTCCCAGAACCACTGACCCCTGTCACCACCGTAAGGACGCCTAAAGGTATGGTTACATCGATGTCTTGCAAATTGTTCTCTCTAATTCCTTGAAAGGTAATATGATGTTGAGCTATTCTTCTTGTAGCAGGCACAGGTATGGTTTCTATACCATTTAAATACCGAGCGGTGTGGCTCTGGTTGAAATTCTTAAGTGCTTTCCAATCCCCTTGGAATACCAGTTCACCACCTTTTGACCCAGCCTCAGGACCTATATCAATCAGTTGATCCGCTACCCGCATTAATTCTTCCTCATGCTCTACGACAATAACTGTGTTCCCTAGCTTTTTTAAAGCTATTAAAACACCTATCAGTTTATCAGTATCCCTAGGGTGTAAGCCAATGGTTGGTTCATCTAGGATATAAAGGGTATCTACCAGGGTACTCCCTAATGCAGTAGCTAATTTAATGCGCTGATATTCACCCCCTGATAAGGTAGCAGATGGACGGTTTAGGGTCAGATAACCTAACCCTACCTGTTCCATGTAACTAAGTCGACTTTTTATTTCAAGTAGCAAGCGCCCTGCAACCTGTTGAGAGTGCGGAGGAAGTATTAGATGATTAAAGAACTGAGCTACTTCTTCAATAGACATGCGTAGCAATTCAGGGAGCGAATGCCCTCCTACCTTTACGTAGCTAGCATCCTTTCTAATTCTAGTTCCCTGGCAGTCTGGACATACAGTCCTTCCTCTATAACGGCTTAACAAAATCTTGTTTTGTATATGATATATTTTGTCTTCTAATTGGTTAAAGAACGCATGAATACCCTGAAAGGTGCCATCACCTTGCCACAAAAAATCTTGCTGTTCGGGTGTTAGGTCTTTATAGGGCCGGTGAATAGGAAAATCCTTGTACTGTACATTTTCTAGTAAAGGCTTTAACCACTTAGCCATTGTCTGCGATTTCCATGGATAAATAGCTCCTTCATAGATAGATAGCAATCTATTGGGTATAACTTTATCTGGGTCGGTACCCATGACTTGCCCTAATCCATCACATGTTTTGCAAGCCCCATAGGAATTGTTAAAACTAAAAAGATTGATAGAAGGTACTTCGAATGTTATACCATTTTGTTCAAATCGATTGGAGAAGGTTTTTGACTCTTGACCAACTATTTCTATATAGCACGTTCCCTTACCTTCAAAAAAGGAAGTCTCAACAGAGTCTGTTATTCTAGATGACTCATCTGTCTTAGCAGGGTCTACTACCAAGCGGTCTACCAAGATAGAAATAGGAGCGTTAGTAAGAGATGTTGGGGGATTAATATCCTCTTCGATCAAGCGCATTTGTCCATCTTGTATCATCCGTGTATACCCTTTGGCTAATTCAATTTTCAGTTGGTCTAGGGGGGTCCCCGTGCTTGATTGTAGTGGATACGAGATGATCACCTTTGTTTCGGTTGGGTGACTATAGATGTAATCTACCACATCAGAAACAGTGTGTTTAGTAACCTTTTGTCCACTGATGGGTGAGTACGTAATGCCTATCCGAGCATAAAGAAGTTTGAGGTACTCATATATCTCTGTAATTGTACCGACAGTAGATCTAGGGTTTTTATTATTAGCTTTTTGCTCGATGGCTATGGCCGGTGATATGCCCCGAATGTAGTCTACAGCAGGTTTTTCTAATTTGCCTAGGAACTGCCGTGCATAAGCACTGAGACTCTCTATATACATACGTTGCCCCTCTGCAAAAAGTGTGTCAAAAGCCAAAGAAGATTTACCAGATCCAGATAACCCTGTGATGACTATGAGCTGATTCCTTGGAATGGCTACACTTAAATTCTTCAGATTATTGACACGAGCTCCTTTCACAATGACGAAATGCCTGGCATCTAGTTGGTCAATGTCTGGAGTAGTTGTATACTTATTCATATACCGGCTATTTGAAAGATAGGGGTGTTGTTTATTGGGTTGCTACTAATATATTGTATGGGTACAGCTTAACATAGATACGTTCTGTCATCCCTGTTCCTCGTCATTGCGAGGGACTGCCACGACCTTCGGCTTCGCAGTGACGGAAGCGACCGCGGCAATCGGATTCATGGATAAACTCCGGCGCGGATCAAGATTTTGTGGATTGTATTACTAGTTATTTATATTTAGCAGACCTTTATTAATAGTAAACCTTAAGATACTGAAAATAGTTTACATAGGCCAAGCGAAAGGGAGATGTGTTGTGTGGAGGGTTAAGTCTCCACACAAAATTGGCGCAAGACCCGTCATTGCGAGGCCCTTTTAGGGCC
>CAZZEE010000151.1:0-3418 GCA_964652695.1 uncultured Cytophagales bacterium | reverse complement strand
TAGTGGCTCTTGCTTTTCTTAGAATATGCTTGCAAAGATTCTAAACAGTCTCTTATGGCCCCCTATTCAATGATGAGCCCTTCGGAGTTATTTCCTATACCTTACAGGCCTATGCAATGATGAGCCCTTTGGGGTTACATGGCTGCTACGTAGCCTCGCACGGCCGGTTGCTCACCAATTCCTTCCTCCCTAGATTATCACCGCTTCCCCACAAGCCCACGCAGTGATGATCCCTTCGGGATTATTTTCCATCCCACAGGCCTACGCAATGATGAGTCCTGACAAGGTTGCCACGCCCTTAAAAAACTCCCAATGAAGTCAAAATACTTGATTTCACAAGAATTCTATTTAATAATAAGGTACTTGTTAAAAGTTTAAAGAGAAAAAAGTTTAGGAAAAAACTCTCCCAACCAATACTCTCTAAATCACTATGCAAATATGAAGCAATTTATAGTTTGTTTGTGTAATTACACTACAACTCGTGGCGTAATATGATGTTGCTACACAACTACCCAATCAGGGCATACTAGCTTAGCAATAGATAGTAATTAATATAGATAGTAATTAATTTTGTGAAATCAGATTTAATGCATTATTTGCAACTTCATTAAACTTTATAAACCATGTCAACTTCAGAAATTAACCAGAAAGTAGTAGGTATTATTGTAGATAAATTATCCGTAGCTAGTGAACAAGTTACTCCGGAAGCTAATTTAGCTACTGACCTAGGCGCCGACTCATTAGATATTGTAGAGCTCCTATTAGAATTCGAGCGTGTATTTGGAATTTCCATCCCAGAAGATGAAGCAGAACAGATCAAGACAGTAGGGCAGATTGTTCCGTACTTGGAGAAAAGTCTTTCTGAATCAAAGTCTAGATAAGTGTAGGTGGCAAGTTGTGAAGCGCTATCCTATAACTAAGTAAAAGCTTGTCATGCAAAAAATCAGAAAAGTTGTTGTTACTGGTCTTGGTTCTTTAACTCCCATAGGGTTGAACCACCAAGCGTATTGGCAAGGGCTGGTCAATGGCGTAAGTGGGGCAGCCCCCATTACCTATTTTGATACAACCTATCACAAAACAAAATTTGCTTGTGAGCTAAAAGGATATAATCCAGAAGATCATTTTGATCGTAAGGAACTCAAGAAGCTGGATCCTTGTTCCCAGTATGCTTTAGTAGCTGCTAAAGAAGCATTAGGACATGCTAATTTAGATATTTCTAAGCTCGACTTGGAAAGGGTAGGCGTGTTGTGGGGTACCGGCATTGGAGGTATGCAGAGTATCCAAGATGAAGTCATAGCTTTTGCTCAAAATAACCTAGTTCCTAGGTTTAATCCCTTCTTTATCCCTAAAATGATAGCTAATATGCCTGCTGCGCAGATTTCTATCAAGTATGGGTTCAAGGGGCCTAATTATGTGACTGTTTCTGCTTGTGCTTCTGGGTCTCACGCATTGATTGCTTCTGTGCAATCTATTCAGCTTGGATTGGCAGATGTGATGATTACAGGTGGGTCTGAAGCAGGTATTACGCCCGTAGCAATGGGAGGGTTCAATGTCATCAGGGCGATGTCTGAACGGAATGACGACCCTGCAACAGCTTCTAGACCTTTTGATAAGGATAGAGATGGATTTGTGTTAGGAGAGGGTGCCGGTGCTTTGGTCTTAGAAGACTTGGAATATGCCCAAGCAAGAGGAGCTAAAATCTATGCAGAAGTGATCGGTGTGGGCATGTCAGCCGAAGCATACCATATCACTGCACCAGAGCCCGAAGGTGCTGGCTCTGCGTTGGTTATGAAAAATGCACTTAAAAATGCGGGTATTAGTCCGCAGGAAGTTGACTATGTAAATGTGCATGGTACTTCTACTCCGCTGGGTGATGTGAGCGAGGTAAAAGCTATACAACGAATATTCCAAGAACATGCTTATAAAATCAATATTAGCTCTACTAAATCCATGACGGGACATTTGTTAGGGGCAGCAGGTGCCATAGAGTCTATTGCCTGTATATTAGCCCTAGAACATGGAGTAGTTCCTCCTACCATTAATCATTTTGAACTAGATGATACCATAGATCCTCGACTCAACTTTACCTTTAACCAAGCACAAACTAGAAAGCTTTCTATTGCGATAAATAATGCTTTTGGATTTGGTGGTCATAATACTTCTGTTATATTCAAGAAATGGGTAAGCTGATTAATCTTTTACGTCAGTATTTGTGGGGTCATCAAGATGTAAAAAGTAGGCAATTTCAAGATGGTATCTATGCGATTACTACATTTCGTCCCAATAACCTGTCTTTATATAGACTAGCTTTGCAACATAGCTCTGTCAAGGACCAAGAGCATTCCAATGAACGGTTAGAGTTTTTGGGTGATGCTGTTTTGTCGCTCGTAGTAGCAGAATACTTGTTTAAGAAATACCCTTTACAAGAAGAAGGGTTTTTGACAGAGATGCGGGCTAGGATTGTCAATAGGACTTCTTTGGGTGAATTGGCTACCAAGATTGGTATCGATTTATTGTTGATGTATGACATCCGGTCTGTGAGGCAGGATACTGTTAAATTTGTATATGGCAATGCATTGGAGGCTTTCATTGGGGCTGTTTACTTAGATCACGGATATAAAGCTTGTGCGCAGTTTATCATTAATAGGCTATTGCAAGTACATGTAGACTTAGATACGCTTGTATTGACAGATCATAATTACAAAAGCAAAATCATTGCGTGGGCACAGAAAAATAGAAAGAACCTACAGTTTGTACTAGTCAGTGAAAAACGCGTGAAGGCAGGTAGAGAATTTGTTGTTCAATTGTTATTGGAAGGTGAAGTACATGGAGAGGGTTTAGGCAAGACGAAGAAGCAAGCAGAACAAATGGCTGCGCAAGAAGCATTACAAAAGTTAATTACTTCAACACTATTACCACAACAATAGCCCTGTAGTCCCCAAACTCAATAAACTTTTACACCTTCAAACCGCTAGCTTTATACTACTTCTATAAGCTATTCAATAATTTTTACGCTGGGGAATACTTTATCCTCCCCGTTTACCACATGTACTTCTCAAATCAATTTTAAAATTAAGTAGTGTTCTAAAATAACATTGATGTTATATTAGACCTCTTTCAAAACTCACAAAAAATTCTTAAACTTGTTAGAAAAAGCAAATAATAGGGTTATGAAAGATAGTAATGTAAAGGACTTAACTGAAGAACAATTCAGTCGTTTGAGAGGAGTTAAACGCAGTACATTTGATAAAATGGTAAGTATAGTAAGAGAAAAGCATGAAGAGAAGAAAATGAAAGGAGGAAGAAAGAACAAACTAAGTGTGGAATCTATGCTGCTTATGAGTTTGGAATATTTACGAGAATACAGAACATATTTTCATATAAGCCAGAGTTATGGAATTAGTGAAAGTAATGCATA
>CAZZEE010000150.1:0-3419 GCA_964652695.1 uncultured Cytophagales bacterium | reverse complement strand
TGGTTTTTGCCAATATATTATATATAATCACCTAATACAAGGTTGTTTAGTATATATTAGGAAAGAAAACGGATTTAGGAAGTAATACACAGACGCAAGAAATTGTTTTACAATTAGCTAAAGCTAATCAGGCAACAGATACGGATCTTACTTTAACCATACAAAAAGGAAATGATCAGTTGACCACTAAGACAATTAGGTGGCATAGATTGCCTGTAGAAATAGTTAAGTTGCCTGCTATGATAGCGGATAAAAAAACTACCTGTAAACTCAAGAATGTAAGTAGCGATAATCTAGCAGGCAACTTAACTACCATTGAAGTAATGAGTAATAATAATAGCAAATTTGCTATTATCGGTTGCCACCAGGAAGAACATACAGAAGCGGTAACGCTTAGCAATTTATTTGGAATCCAATTGGGTTTACTACCAGGGTCTTGTAACGACTATAAACAATTAAGTGCTAAGTCTACTACAGGAGCTATACGGATAAGCTTAGTGGATGCACAAGGAGAAAAGGAAGCTATGGTTACTATACTTGTAAAGCAAAAAGGCAAAATTATAGGACGTGCTGTCGCCCAATGGAAATTAGCACCTTAACATCAAGCTTTAAAGCAAAAATTTGTATACGTTCACGCTCTATATGACGAAACAAAAGATCCGCCTTTGGAAAAATGGCGTAAAAAAATGAGCAGCGTGCCTTGGGGGAAGAGAACGAGAGCAGTGTGATGGCTTTTGCAGCTTTAGTTTGTTCGAGTTCGCTTCAATATGTGCATAGGGAGTTCATTTTAGGCATTTTTCCAGCAGCGGAGACTTTTTTGCCTACTTTTTGGGTGGTGACAAAAAGTAGGTCGTCGAAGACAAAGCTTGGTATAACACCTTTAACTACTTTAAAACCTGTATGGTTATTCAGCCAATTGCTAAATGAAACATATAAGCGTGATCGCTTACAAAAATTTATGTGCCCGTTCACGCTTGTGAGCAAAAGTGTTACGGAGCAAAAGACCCGCCATACGCTTAGCAACCTCCTGACCTATTGGATGAACTAGTTTTTATGCTATTATGCTAACCCTGATTTGCTTCTTGCAGCATCTTCTCACCTTTCTCAATCGCCTGCTCTATCGTACCTACTAGGTTGAATCCAGCCTCTGGGAGGTGATCCAACTCACCATTGATGATCATATTAAATCCTTTGATGGTATCTTGAATGCTCACACGCATACCATCCAGACCTGTAAACTGCTCTGCCACGTGGAATGGTTGGGATAAAAAGCGCTGTACCCTCCTAGCCCTGTAAACAATACGCACGTCTTCCTCTGACAGCTCATCCATACCTAGAATGGCAATGATGTCCTGCAGTTCTTTATAACGCTGTAGGATATTTTTTACTCTTTGAGCTGTTTGGTAATGTTCTTCACCCAGCACATCTGGATTCAGGATGCGTGAGCTAGACTCTAGCGGGTCTACAGCTGGGTAAATACCCAGTGCAGCGATCTTCCTAGAAAGTACGGTGGTTGCATCTAGGTGTGTAAATGTAGTAGCTGGTGCAGGGTCTGTTAAGTCGTCCGCAGGTACATATACAGCTTGCACAGAGGTGATCGATCCATTTTTAACAGACGTGATACGTTCCTGCATGGTACCCATTTCTGTAGCCAGGGTAGGTTGATATCCTACTGCAGAAGGCATACGTCCTAGCAAGGTAGATACTTCGGATCCTGCTTGCGTAAAGCGGAAGATATTATCAATAAACAAGAGCACGTCCTTCCCTTTCTCTTTGCCGTTGCCATCTCGGAAATACTCAGCAGCCGTAAGCCCTGTCAGGGCTACCCTTGCCCTAGCTCCTGGTGATTCATTCATCTGCCCAAAGACCAACGTAGCATGTGACTTATTCAAAGCTTCTTGGTCTACTTGAGATAGATCCCAATCACCTTCCTCCATAGACTTCCTAAATTTATCTCCATAGTTGATAACACCAGATTCGATCATCTCACGTAGCAAGTCATTCCCTTCTCTCGTCCTTTCTCCTACCCCTGCAAAGACGGACAAGCCAGCATACGACTTCGCAATATTATCGATCAGCTCCATGATCAAGACGGTCTTACCAACACCTGCTCCTCCAAACAAACCAATCTTACCACCCTTGGCATAAGGAGCTAGCAAGTCAATGACTTTGATACCGGTATACAACACCTCTGTGGCGGTAGAGATATCCTTAAACTGAGGCGCTGGCCGATGGATAGGTAATGTTTCTTGAATGTTGGGCTGTGGAAGTCCATCGATTGCTTTGCCTATCACATTAAACAACCTACCTCGAATGGCTTCACCAACAGGCATCTGAATAGGAGCTCCTGTATCCCTCACCGACATTCCCCTTACCAATCCCTCCGTAGCATCCATGGCAATAGTTCGGACACAATGTTCACCTAAATGTTGCTGGCATTCTAATATTACTTTTTGTCCATCTGTCTTCGTAACTTCTAGTGCATTCAGAATAGCAGGTAATCCAGTTTGGTTGGCAAAGCTAACATCTATAATGGGACCTATGATTTGCGTGATCTCTCCTATGTTGGGCATGCTTTTAATTTAGTATGATGATGGTTTTAACTACAATATGTATAACCCTGTAAATTTAATACTTAAAATGCTTCTTAAGCAATAACCATATTGTAATCTTAAAATGTATATAAAAATTTTATCGAAGAATCTTAGGAAGTTTACCTATCAAAAAACCATACTTCTATCCTTTTATAGTTTATAAATATGAAAAGGACTTATAAGTTAGAATTATTATTGATACACAAGAAGTTAACCACACAAAATTATACAGGCATAAATTGAAGGCCTATCTACATAAGCCTGTAACTTACAACATGCGTAACAAAAAAGTTATTGTTGCTAGCTAGATTTTTTAAACTTGTTTGTTTACCTTGGCTAGACTTAGCTAGTCAGAATTAAGCTCCATGAGGTTAGACTGGATTAGAGCTAATTTAAGACAATCAGCAAGCTTCCGATTATTTTGTATCATTAACCCTATAAATAAGCTAATTATGAAAAAGATAATAATAAGTTGTATTATATTTTTAATAGGTATTTGTAGCACTTCTCAGGCTGCTCCAATTTTTCAAATCGGCCCTAGAGTTGGCATAGGTGGGTCCCACCTTATACTGGACCTAGATGCCAATAAGAAAAGTGACTATAAGACTGACATGGGGTTTACTTGGCACGCTGGAGTTGTAAGTAGGCTGGATTTTACTCATGTTTACGTTCAACCAGAAGCGCTCTTTACAAGCTCGGGGGGTACGTATCATTCTGCAAATAGTAAATATACCTTACACTATAGAAATCTAAATATGCCTATCATGGTGGGAGTGAAGATCAAGGAGCTCATCAGGCTGCAAGCTGGACCTACATTTAGCATGC
>CAZZEE010000149.1:0-3438 GCA_964652695.1 uncultured Cytophagales bacterium | reverse complement strand
AGACAAAGCTTGGTATAACACCTTTAACTACTTTAAAACCTGTATGGTTATTCAGGCAATTGCTAAATGAAACATATAAGCGTGATCGCTTACGGATACTTAAGAAAAAGTTGTCGGGTAGTGAGTAGGTGGAATTTTTAGATTTACTTGTGGCAGTGGAGACTTCTTGCCTACTTTTTGTGTGGTTGACAAAAAGCAGCTCGCCGAAGGCAAGTCTTCTTGTAAGTTATGATTACTTTTCTTATGCTTTGGTAATCCAATGAGATATTAGACAAGGCCTTAATCATATGCGTTTTGCAAACATCCCAGTTCATCCATCCTTAAAAAAAAGGCTGTTGTACATGGCACATAGCGGCCATGTACCCCATGCCCATCTCCTCTGGGGCCCTACAGGTAATGCAGCCTTACCCATGGCTTTAGCCTTCATTACTTATCTAAACTGCCAAAATCCATTGCCAGAGGATGCCTGTGGAACCTGCAAGAGCTGCCTCAAGCTCAATAACCTCAATCATCCAGATGTTAGATTCACCTTCCCCATTAGTACCACCAAGGCAAGTACAGAAACGGAAGTGACAAGCAATAGCTTTCTCCCATCCTGGCGTTCCTTTGTACAAGAACAACCCTATGGAGATTTGGTTGACTGGAGTACGTATGTAGGCATAGAACATAAACAACTCCTCATCTCCAAGGCAGAGGCTACATCGATCAGCCAATACATGAGCTTGCGACCATTTGAAAGTACTTACAAAGTCAACCTAATCTGGCTACCCGAATACATGCATCCTACTGCTGCTCATGCGCTGCTTAAAACCTTAGAGGAACCACCTGCTCCCCATACGATCTTTATACTCCTCAGTACAGCCCCTGAAAGGTTGCTCGGTACCATTCGTTCCCGGTTACAACAGATGTATATTCCAGCCTTTACAGATGAATCCCTTGCCCAACTGGTTGGAAGGAGTCATCAATTATCTCCCACTGAAATGGCAGCAGTAGTCAGGCTAGCAGCGGGTAATGCCCACAAAGCCTACCAGCTCATAGCAGATAACCAAAGGGATCTCTTTGAGCCTTTTGTGAGTTGGATGCGCCTCTGTTATGCACAGGACTTCACTAAGCTAATGGCAGAAGTAGAAAGGTTTCAAAAAGCACAAAAAGAAGGCCAGAAATACTTTTTGACCTACAGCCTCCATATGCTCCGCCAAATATGGATATCTCGACTGGCCATAGAAAGCTTATTACAAGTACAAAAAGAAGAAAAGCAGTTTACTGAAAAGCTAGGACAAACGCTGGATGATCAAGCCATCGCTCAAATACAACAATGGATCAATCAGGCTCACTATCATATAGACAGGAACCTGAATGCTAAGATTTTATTCCTGAACCTCTCCTTGAAGATCGCTCAGGTCTTTCAAGCAATACGGCAACGGAAAGGGTAGGTTAGTCTACTTGTAGCTACCAACTTCATTGATTGTGTCATCCTCTTCCCCAATTCTTGATGAGAGACGAATACATGACAAACGGCCACCCTGTTGCCGCAATCACTTCCGTCACTGCGAAGCCGAAGGCTGTGGCAGTCCTTCGCAAGGACGGGGCTGATCACTGGCCCTGGGCCGAAGGGTGAGAGATAACCCCGAAGGGCTCACGCTGTGCGGGCTTGTAGAGATGCGGTGATAGCCCAGTTACATGAGAGTGGTTGCAGGAGCTTACTTCTGCAACATGAGTCATCACTCAGTAAAGCTGAGCGACTGTTCTTGGAACATTTACTCAAGAAAATAACGTAAATTCGTAAGGAAGTGTTGGGAGTCACCCCTGCAAGTCATTGCGACGTCACTGCGAGCCAAAAAGTGGCGTGGCAGATAGGGTCGTGGCAACCGAAAGACCGTGGCAGTCCCGACACCACTTTTGATAACCAAACATTGAAGCGTCACTGTGAGGCCTTTCAGGCCTCACAGTCCCAAAACTACCTTCAAACCTATGAACCGACTAACTCCTGTTGTAGAAAAGATACTCATTGGTAACTTAATTATTTTCGCTATCCACAAATTGTTGGGTCTTGACTTAATTGACTTACTAGGGCTTAGATATATCTTTTCCCCCCAATTCAATCCTTATCAACTGATCACCCACCTTTTTGTGCATGCCAGCTTAGGGCATCTGTTTAGCAATATGTTTACGCTCATCACCTTTGGACCCATCCTAGAAACACACCTATCATCTAAAAGATTTCTGGCCCTTTACCTCCTTACAGGCATAGGAGCTGCACTACTATATACAGGCATCCTCTACCTAGAAATAAGCAAGTTCAGGCATCTATATATCAACTATTTTACCCATCCTACCCCAGAAGGATTTGACATCTACCTGCAAAAATTCCCCCAAATGTATAGCAACTACTATCACTTTGTTTATGATTTTTTCCAGCACAGTGAAGATCCAGCTTATATTGCTAAAAGCAAGGCTATCGTAGCACAGCTCTATCGACTAAAAACAGATATACCTATTGTAGGAGCTTCTGGAGCTATCTTTGGACTATTAACCGCCTTTGCGATGTTATATCCAAATGCTCGGCTTTCCCTGTTCCTCTTGCCCATCCCCATCAAAGCTAAGTATTTTGTTATTCTATATGGGATGTACGAATTATATGCAGGACTCCAAGATAATCCTTCCGATAATGTAGCCCATTTTGCGCACCTGGGAGGAATATTCTTTGCCTACCTTTTTATCAAGTGGTATCAAAGGCATGCTACAAGCAGTTAACACAGTAACTTGAAAGCCTACTGTGGGGAAAGGGGGATAGCTGAGAGAAAAGAATCTTAGAAACCACCAAAGCAGTTGCTCGGCTGTGCCGAGTGACGACTATAAAGCTTAGCTATGCTAAGCAAATAACCAAAGATGAGTTTAAGTAGCTGACATAATACTGCTCACTCGGCAATAGCCGAGCGAGTTTAAAGAGTTCAAAGCAGTCGCTCGGCTGTGCCGAGTGACGACTATAAAGCTTAGCTGTGCTAAGCAAATAACCAAAGATGAGTTTAAGTAGTTAGTCCTTAGGAAACTCTTAAAATCGCCAAAATAGTAGTAAAAACGCATATTTTTTCTCGAAAAAGCTTAAAAAATCCAAATAAATTGCAAGCAAATGTCATTTTTTAACAAAAACCTTGCCAAAAATATCCTTTTACAAACCGCCTTGATTAAAGAGCGTTAAAAAATTCGCCGGGTACCCGGCGAACCGAACCAGCACAGTGGGTAGGCATAGAAGCTTTAGTTTGTGCTGGGTCGGTTCAATAGGATAGGAAGGGAATTTTAGCCCTTTAATCACAGCAGAGAGTTTTTTGCCTACTTGTTGGGTGGTTGCCAAAAAGTAGGGACCCTGGGCAGAGAAAAGAATCCAAAGCAGTCGCTCGGCTGTGCCGAGTGACGACTATAAAGCTTAGCTGTGCTAAG
>CAZZEE010000148.1:0-3614 GCA_964652695.1 uncultured Cytophagales bacterium | reverse complement strand
TATTGGCTGTTATTCCCGTTCTTAGCAGGAGGCTTCGCTATGGACGTTATCGCTCTATCGACCCGCCTAGTCCTATCCGATCATGCTA
The DNA here is from genome assembly GCA_964652695.1 of uncultured Cytophagales bacterium. Classification (GTDB taxonomy): domain Bacteria; phylum Bacteroidota; class Bacteroidia; order Cytophagales; family Amoebophilaceae; genus Amoebophilus. The sequence continues at coordinate 3,526 of CAZZEE010000148.1, read as the reverse complement.
AACAAAGTAAAATCATATCATATACTCCTTCCCTTGTTGCTAGGAGCCATTCTGTCTTTTAATTCCTGTCTTGGCTGTAGAAATGCATCTACAAAAAGACCCCAATACCACGAGTATGGAGACGAAAAATGGGGTCTAGGCAATGATCAATCTACAGAAAAACCCCCATTAGATCCGCAAACTAAATTGATGAATGCTGTAGCCAAGGGTCAAGTAGATACTTCTACCTTGATCCAGTTGTTAGAGCAAAGGAAAATTGTCCCAACTGCAAAAGATGAGCAAGGGCGCAATGCCATCCAGCATATCATATATAATGGTACAACGCCTGATGAGTTAAAGGCTTTTCTACAACAATTAAAGCAACAATTTCCTGAGAAACTAGCCAATCAAGAAATGGCAAAACTTCTGAATACACCCGACAATCTTCCCCGCCCAAACACTGCCTTTATTGGTGCTGTTGAGAAGATGGGAGAGAAAAGAGATGAAAAATTCATTGAGCTTGTAGATATATTGTTTGAGCATGGTGCTAGGCCAAGCCCAAAGGAACAGAAACGAGGCTTATTGTATTGTATCAAGCTCAGTGGTGGAGAAACCGATGAAACAAATAGTGGTGTAGCGTTATTTAAGCATTTAGCTCAAAAGTTTCAAGAGTTGGATGCTCCCATTGACCAAGCCACTGCACTAGCGATTGCCAGCGCAGCTGCGCTGGCAGGGAATGATGATTTAATGCAATATATCCTGGAACATCCAGCTCTCTTTCCACTAGATGCTGCTAGCAAGGATAAAAAAGGGAATACCTTGTTGCACTATGCAGCTGTAAGTAATGGTAAAGGGCAAGGTAGTCAGGAAGTCATCAAGTTATTATTAAGTCAGTTGGGCGGCTCGAACCCAGCTTACATCAACCAGGTGAACAATAAAGGTGAAACAGCCTTATATGTTGCTGCCAAACAAGGACTGAATATACAAGGGTCGCATAAAAATGTGGAGGCTTTATTAAAGAAGGGTGCCAAGGTTTGCCAGGAAGATATAAATATGGTAGAAGATTTACTCAAACAGCAACCAGATAACCAGGCCTTGCGTGTTGTTCACGGTAAGCTTACTCAATCATTCAATCCTACACCAGCTATACAACTGGATAGTAGTTCACATCGCATGGATGAGGTAGATTAAAATAATATTGAAAGTACGCGTTCAATCCCAGCGTAGTTTTGGTAGTAATTCTGAAATAACAAGGGCAATTTCCTAGGTTTGTAGGGACAATATGAAAAATAAATTAATATTTACCAACTGGTGCGAAGGTGCTTCTGTACTAGCTTGGCCCCTGAATCTTGATGACTAAGGTAAAACTTACCAGCATAATTTCCCTCATTAATAGACGTTGATCTTTGAATTTTTTGCTTACCTTGATTTCATCAGAAATGAGGGGTATGTTCTAGCAGCTAAGGTATTGTTAACCTAACCTAAGTGCGCCTATCGTGAAACAGCTAACCATTCGTAAACGGATTTTTTTACTGGTGTGGCTTATCAGTGTTTGCATCCTCTTTGTACAATGTCCTAGCGCTTGCCATCGACCTAATCCAACTGCTATACAATCTCGTAAGCCAACCAAAAACAAGGATACTAAGAAAGACCTATTACGTATACGACAGATACCCAGTCGAGGTGTATTAAGTTATGTGGCAATAACTATCCAGCCACCTACCACAGGTACAATACTCAGTCAATATACCCTTACAGCAAAGGTATTAGTAGGAGAGGGCGTTTTGTTGGCGGCAAAAGAGAAGGCCAAAGAGAAGTTGCAGTATACCATTCGTTTAACAGAAGAAACTAATCTGGATCAAGTGTACTTCACCAAAGGTAATGCAGAGGTGCTTCAGCAAGGGAAGCCCATAGTGATTAGATGTGCGTATCAACCTGAGGTAGGTATGCAACAAGGGGAGAATCATCAAGTGCAAATAAGAGTATGTGCGTACGACAGTAGTCATCAAATATTGGAACATCAAGCAGAGGAAGTTAGTTTTTTGATAACCCAGGCCCCCAAACCCAAGAAGCCAAAAACAACTAAGCCTACCAAGAAGTCTTCATCTCCTACCACTAAGAAAAGTAGCCAACCCAAGGGAAGAGGTAAGGTTGGCTCACCTGATAATTAGATTTACACAACCTGAATAAGTATATACTTGCCCCATCGGGTATGAAAGAGTTGATATTTTTTGCCTCCTTGAACAAAGGTAATAATGCTTTTCACCTCTCCTTGGAGTTGGTCGATAAGTGTAAATGCATCATAGATGAGGGGTATAATTACTTTTCCGTGCCTATCAATGGCACCCCATTTTCCGCCCTCCATCCTCTCATCACATTCGGAGTACTTGACTAGTTTACAACCTGTGGCTACCACGGTGATTGGGAAGTTATAAGTAAAAATACCTGCCCAATCATATTCAGCAGAAATAACAACATGACCCTGCCTATCCATAAAGCCCATTTTTTTGTTTTTTACAAAGCGACTTAAGCCATTCACATAATAGTCAGGTCCATTATCGAAAAAAAAAGAGTTTACTATAGTCTTGCCTGACTTATCTATTTTTAACCATTCCCTGGATGCATCCATGTAAACATCGGCAATTCCATATTTACTGAAATCGAATGCCATAGAGAATTGGGGAGCAATGATCGTTTTACCAGCAGAAGTTTGATATCCGTATAAGCCGCTCGTTGGATCTAAGAAAGGCACCAAAGTAGGGTCTTTTTCACTATCATCTGCAGCATACATAGGAGGTTCTATGGGAGAATGTACGTTGTATACGGGAGTTAGCCGTGGCTTTTGTAAGTAATAAGCAATTACACCAATTGATACTAACGAGCCAATTAGGAGGAAATTTCTTAGTTTTTTGAACATAGGTTCATGTGGTTCAGGGTTATCGAAGTTTTATTATTCGCCACTTGGCTGGAGCCGAGCGACTACCTTTCCTACACTAGCCCGAGCCGTTATTGCGAGGGTACGCACTGGCCGTGGCAACCCCGTAAGAGTTTATCATTGCGTTGGGTTGGAGCGTTATATTATGATAATTCAGTGACAGTAGTGATCGCAGAAACCCGCTTTTGCCGAAGTTTTATGACGATATGAAGATAGTACATTAGATGAGTTATTGAAAGGAAGCAACTGTTACAACCTGTTATTTTGCATTTTTTATGGTAGGTTGGAGAACTTTTTCTCTAAACGCTTCTATTTTTAAATCTAGTTTCAGGATGGCCCCGTCCCCTCGGCTGCCAAGGCTCTGCGAGCCTCGCAGTGAGGCCCCCTGACAAATTTCTGAAACTCATAAACTCATTCACCATGCGTTATTTCTTATTGATTGCCTATCAAGGGACCCATTATCATGGTTGGCAGGTGCAGGCCAATGCTACTACCGTGCAAGGCATTATTCAAGATAAGCTCACGCAGCTGCTGTCTCAGCCGATCGAGATTGTAGGGAGCAGTCGAACAGATACAGGAGTGCATGCAGAACAACAATGGGCACATATAGAC
>CAZZEE010000147.1:0-3627 GCA_964652695.1 uncultured Cytophagales bacterium | reverse complement strand
GTCTTACTAAAATATAGACCCTTTCTGTATTTTACACAATTTAAATGACGCTTCCATATTTTTTTCTGTGCCATATTTACTTTCGCAGCGGGTCTACTTCATTGCGAAGAAACGAAGTGAATGCGGCAACGAAGTTACAAAGCCCTATAGGCCTATCTAAAATGATTTTTTACAGGATTAACGCCTTGCAACAGAGGCCTGCGCAGTGATGAACCCTGACGGGGTTCCTGGCTTTGCAGCAATGACATGGCACGGGCATAATGGCTGTAATCTTAGAAAAGCAAAATACTCACCTTTGATGCTAGTATGCTTAGCTTCGAAAGAAGTCCATTGAATACCCTCTCCAGACTGCTTTTACGAAGACCAAGGCCGCATGACTTGCTGAAGATAAGGGAGAAAAGTCGTATCAAGAGGTACTAAAGGCAGCCGCACATGGTGTTCACAAATACCTAACATAGCTAAGATTTGCTTGATAGTTACGGGATTACCACCTTTGAGAACCAGCTTTTGCAGTTCTAATACTTCAAATTGATATTGCTGAGCAGCTGCATAATCTTGATTGCGCATAGCATGCGCTATACCACGCATCTGTTGTGGCAAAGCATTGCCCAAAACAGATATGACGCCTACTCCACCTATAGACATGATAGGAATGGTCATTATATCGTCCCCTGAGATGAGCAAGAAATCAGCAGGCTTGTTTTTAGCAATTTCCACACACGCTACCAGGTCGCCTGAAGCTTCCTTAATACCTATAATATTGGATAATTCGCTTAGCCGAATAACAGTCTCAGGTGCGATGGTAGAGCCTGTTCTGGCTGGGACATTGTACAAAATAATGGGTACAGGAGAAGCTGCTGCTAGGCATTTATAATGCTCGTAAATCCCTTGTTGGGAAGGTCTATTATAGTAAGGACTTACACTCAAGATAGCATCTATGACTTGGAAGTCCATTTGCTCTATTTGTCTTAGTAATTCATGGGTATTGTTCCCACCTAGCCCATATACAATAGGCAACTGATGTGGATTATGTGCTTGCACATACTGTAGTATTTCTTTTTTTTCTGCTGGATCGATGGTAGCAGACTCGCCTGTAGAACCATGTACAACCCAATAGTCGACACCTCCCTCTGCAGTAAATTGTAATAACTTAGACAAAGCTTCAAAGTCAACCTGTAGCTTTTCATTAAAAGGTGTTACAAGTGCCACACCTAATCCTTGTAATTTTTCTCTCATACTTTTAATAGTTGGGTATAACTAAACATTTTGCTTATTAAGCTATCAAAGGAAATCTTCTCTTCTGGTTGCGCCAAATCTTTGAACATAAGTTCAAATAAAGCTTCTCTGCCAGCCAGGTAATTACCGATCTTGCAATGGGCTATACATTTAGCAACTATATAATCCAACACAACATCACTTACTAAATCGAGATGATATAAATAAGCAAAGGGTGACTTCAACAAACTGTTTAATGGTGCATTCTGTGACCTTCCTAATAGGTTGATATCTTTCTTAGTTACGATATCAAAAGGCATATTTATTTCCGTTGACTTGTTATCAGGCACATAGCATAAGATTTGTACTTGTTTACCGACTGCTTGTAATTTTTTAACCACCTGTAATACAGCGGCTGTTTTCTCAGGATTAGCTGGATCATGGGTATATAAAAGTCCTATTCCAGCAGCAATACTATGTTGATGATTGATAGCACTTTTTTTAGAGGCTTTAGTAAGCCGACGGATATACAGTGCAAAAAGCTTAGCTTGTATAGTATCTCTTAGCGAAGAAATCATCATTATAACATGTGTAAGATTTGTGCCTCATCAATAATAGATATACCAATGGTTTGTGCTTGTTCCATTTTGCTAGGCCCTGGATTGTGGCCGGCTACTAAGTAATCTAATTTGCTGGATACGCCTGTTAATAAGTTTCCGCCTTTCTCCTTAATCAAGTCCTTTAATTCTTCTCGTTCAAACTGCTGAAAGGTTCCTGAAATTAAGAAATTCTTCCCAGATAAAGGCAAAGCTTGATTTGGAGCACTAGTTGTGGGCTTACTAAGCTGCAAGCCTGCCTGCCGTAAAGAGGCTATGAGTTGTGTGTTGATAGGATTTTCAAAGTAGTTGACAATGCTATGCGCTATTTCTTCACCAATAAAAGGAATGGCCATTAATTCTCCGGTGGTAGCCTGTGCGAGGCTATCTATATCCGTATAATATTGTGCGATCTTACTAGCTATCACCTCTCCTACATGCCTTATTCCCAAAGCAAATAGAACCCGCTCATAAGGTCGATGCTTAGAATGTTCAATCCCATCTAGTACATGCTGGGTAGATAAGTCTTTAAACCCCTCCAAAGAGCGGATATCCTCGTACCGCAAGGTATATAGGTCAGCAGGATTATTTACCCAGCCCTGTTGTACCAACAATTCGATGGTCTGTTTACCTATCGACCGAATATCCATGGCTTTGCGATGAACAAAGTGCCGTAAGAGTCCCTGTAGTTGGTAAGGACAGGACTTGGCGTTAGGACAGTAGTATATGCCTTTGTGATATCTCTTCACTAAAGGGGTTAAGCAAGCAGGGCAATGGGTTATAAAGGTAACAGGCTGGCTATCTGCCTTTCGCTTACTGGTATCTACCCCAGTTACCTTCGGGATGATTTCGCCCCCCTTTTCAATCAAGACGGTATCCCCTAGGTGAAGATCTAACCTTTGTATTTCACTTGCATTATGTAAAGTAGCCCTTTTAACAACAGTACCGGCTAAGAGGATAGGAGTTAAGTGTGCCACCGGTGTAATGACTCCTGTTCTACCCACTTGGTAATCTACAAACTCCAGGATAGTAGCTAGGTTTTCGGGCTTGTATTTATAAGCAATAGCCCAGCGAGGGCTTTTAGCCGTCAGCCCCAGTTTGTTTTGCTGCGAGATATCGTTGACTTTAATGACTACCCCATCTATGGCAACCGGAAGCTCTTGCTTAGCTTTTTCCCAATAAGCAATGTAGTCCATGACTTCTTCAAGGGTCAAGCACTTTTTATAAGTAGGAGAAACATGAAACCCCCACTGCTCCAACTCTTGAATCCCCACCTCATGGGTCGGCAAGTTTACTCCTGGGATTAACAAAGCATACATAAAGCAGTCTAAGGATCTCTTAGGACCCATGTGGTTTTTTAACGTCTTCAGAGTGCCCGCAGTAGCATTCCTAGGATTAGCCAGCTGTTCGAGTCCTTCGGATAACCTATCTTGGTTGAGCTTTTCAAAGTCAGCCAAGGGCATAAAGGCTTCGCCACGCACTTCAAAAGCTGGCGGTATATTTTCCCCTTTGATTGATTGTGGAATCGTCGGAATTTGCTTCGCATTATCAGTAATATCATCTCCCTTGATGCCATCTCCTCGTGTAACTACTTTATCTAACCTGCCTTCTTTGTATAAGAGGCTCAATGCCACCCCATCAAACTTAAGCTCACAAAAAAAAGTTATTGTTGCTCCTGGCAGTTGCTTTTGAGCACGTTCTACAAACTGCCTTACCTCTGCGGCTGAGTACGTATTACTCAACGAAAGCATGGGGTACTGATGATAGACAGTGGCAAAGTTTTTAGAAGGAGCTCCCCCCACTCGTTGTATAGGAG
>CAZZEE010000146.1:0-3689 GCA_964652695.1 uncultured Cytophagales bacterium | reverse complement strand
CTTTAATCACAGCGGAGAGTTTTTTGCCTACTTGTTGGGGGATTGCCAAAAAGTAAGGCCCTCGGCATAGAACAAGATCTTAGAAACCATTAGTAGTAACCTTAAAAGCAAGTTGACTAGCATAAAAAAGGAAAAACCCTCCTAAAACTAGTCCTGACTCACTTCTTAAGGAGTAATTACATATTCTTGATCAAGCCTTAATATTAACGGCCACCGTGTCATCCCAACCTTTACTGGGATCTAGGAGGCAAGGGCTAGTGTGAAGGAAAATACATCATATATTACTTGCGTTTTTTATAGCTTTCAAGCGGCCTATATACTTGATTATAGTATATAGGCCTATGTGATCCTATACGCGGATATCTTTTTGCCTTTTTACCAAATTGAGAAGGTTATCGTCTGTAGATTTAATAGGGCAATCGATCGTACTAGTTTTTGTGAAGACATGGTAGGATTAGTGTTGCATTTCAAAATAAAAGCTAATAACTTCGTAGACTTGGCAACTAACCGACAGGATATCATGGCCAAGGGTTCATAGCCTTTGGATTAACGATAAATAGAAGAAGCTGCTTGATAAGTGAGATAAATTCTTTAAATTTGAATCACCTCAGGCTTTATGCGGGATTTTGATCAAATGCCCAGCCAGGTCGCTATGTTATATTCATTTAATCTTAAATAAAGTGGACATATTAAGTTATAAAACGGTATCAGCTAATAAACAAACGATCGACAAAGGTTGGGTTTTGATTGATGCCAAAGGGCAAAACTTAGGTCGATTATCGAGTCAGGTAGCTGCTATTATACGTGGTAAAAATAAACCTTACTATACCCCACATGTAGATTGTGGAGATAATGTAGTGATTATCAATGCAGAGAAGATACAACTCACAGGAAAAAAGTGGGACGACAAACAGTATATTTCCCATACAGGCTATCCAGGAGGTCAACGAATGACCACCCCTCGTCAAGTCAAAGCTAAATTTCCAGAACGCTTAATAGAACACGCTGTACGCGGGATGTTACCTAAAAATAGACTAGGTCGCAGGCTATTTCATAACTTACATATATACGCTGGTCAAGAACATGCACATATTGCTCAGCAACCTAAAGAAGTCAAATTAACTTACTAACCTCATGGAAACAACTAATGCTGTAGGCAGAAGAAAGACATCTATTGCTAGGGTTTATCTTACTCCTGGTAAAGGCGCCATTAACATCAACAAAACTTCCGTAGAAAAATATTTCCCCTCTGAGTTTGTTGCTGCCATTATTAAACAACCTCTTGAGCAGACTGAAGTAACAGGTCAATACGATATCAAAATCAACGTCCAGGGAGGAGGATTTAAAGGGCAAGCAGAAGCAATTCGTCTAGGCATTGCACGAGCTTTATGTGAAATTAATCCTAATTTCCGCCCTACCCTCAAAAAAGAAGGATACCTTACAAGAGACCCTAGAATGGTGGAAAGAAAGAAATATGGGCACAAAAAAGCTAGAAAGAGCTTCCAATTCAGTAAACGTTAATATTATATTGATTTATACATGATCACACTTAATCAAAAAGATTTATTGAAGGCAGGTGTACATTTAGGACACTTGTCTAGAAAATGGAATCCCCATATGGCTCCTTTCATCTTCATGGAAAGTCATGGGATACATATTATTGATCTGAACAAAACGCTGGTACAGCTACAAGAAGCAACCGATGCCTTACAAGCTATTGCGCGTGCTGGTAAAAAGATTTTGTTTGTAGCTACAAAAAAGCAAGCTAAGGAGTTAGTAGCCCAAACAGCCCAAAAGCTGAATATGCCCTACATGACAGAAAGGTGGCTAGGTGGTACGCTGACCAACTTCATTACCATCAGAAGGCTGATCAAGAAGCTTACTTCCATGGATCGGATGATGAAGAGTTCGTCTTATAAGAATATGGCTAAAAAGGAACAGCTCATGCTGGCACGTGATAAAGCTAAATTGGAACGTGACCTAGGGGGTATACTAGAACTGACCAAGTTACCAGGAGCTTTGGTAGTAGTAGATATCATGAAAGAGCATATTGCCGTGCAAGAAGCTAATAAACTAGGAATACCCGTTATAGCACTGGCAGATACCAACGTAAACCCCGATTTGGTTGATTACCCTATCCCTAGCAACGATGATGCTACACCGGCTATCCATATCTTAATGCATGCTATGGAAGAAGCTATAGCTGCTGGACTTGCCATGAGGCAAGAAGACAAAGCTTCCGAAGTACATGATGCCGCTGAAGATGAAGAAGCACAAAGTCTACAAGGCATAGAAACTGACGAAGAGAACCTAGAAGCAGAAGGAGGCTATACTGTAGCCAGTAAAAGTTCTAAAAATAAGGTAGCAGAGCCTATCGAGAAGTTTAAGAAGGGTAAGCTAAAAGAAAGTCCAGTTGTTCAAGCAGTAGCAAGCGGTGCAACAGCACGTACTTTTAGACCTAGAAAGCAGGTAACAGGTAGTACTTTAAAAAGCACAGATAAGCCTAGAAACAGCAAAGCTCCCGCTACTAGGGCAGCAGTTCCTGCTAAGCTTCAAGCAGCTTCTGTTCCAGAAAAAAAGACTACGCAAGGAGAAAAAACTGAATAGTGATTTCTACCAAGCTACCAGTAGTTTCAGGAGCTCACTCCTGAAACAAAAAAGATTTGATTCACAATAACCAGGAGATAACATGGCCATTACAGCACAAGATATCAATAAGCTACGCCAGCTAACAGGCTCTGGCATGATGGATTGCAAAAAAGCACTTACAGAAGCCGAAGGCAGCATTGATAAAGCAATAGAGCTGCTTAGAAAAAAAGGACAAAAAATAGCTGCTGCTCGTGCCGATAGAGAGACTACAGAAGGCTTGGCGCTGGTGAGTGTAAACGACCAATCCAACTATGGGGCCATTATCACCGTCAGTTGCGAGACCGATTTTGTGGCTAAAAATGAAACATTCCAACAAGTAGCTCATCAAATTTTATCACTTGCCTTATCTAAACGTCCTGCTACTATAGAAGAGCTGAAGAAGCTATTGATAGATGGAATAACTGTAGAGGAGCGTATCACAGAGCTAGTAGGCAAGATGGGAGAAAATATTACGTTGGGTGCTTATGAGACATTGAGCGGTGAAGTAGTTGCTCCCTATGTGCATACAGGAAGCAAACTAGCAGTATTGGTAGCCTTGGAAGGTGCTAAAGGGGACCAAGTCCTGGCAGCTGGTAAGGACGTGGCTATGCAAATAGCTGCCCTACACCCTATTGCTATAGATAAGCAAGATGTACCCAAAGCTATTGTAGATAAAGAGCTAGAGATTGCCAGGGAACAGGCTAAGCAAGATGCTAAAAACCCTGCGATGCTAGAGAATATAGCGCAAGGTAGGGTATCTAAGTTCTTTAAAGACCATACGCTATTAAATCAACCTTTTGTGAAAGATAACTCTCTGACGATAGCTCAATACCTTGCTAAGATGGCAGCTGGATTAACAGTCACTGCTTTCAAGCGCGTGGTAGTTGGCGTATAGGGAAAGCTAAGTATATCCGTTCACCCCCTGTTATTTCGAGTACATGGAAATACAGAAATAACCCAAAGCAGTCGCCCGGCTGCGCCGAGTGATAAATATTGGATTATTACCCCAAAGCAGTCGCTCGGCTGTGCCGAGTGACAAATATGATTACTTCCCTTCCTGC
>CAZZEE010000145.1:0-3692 GCA_964652695.1 uncultured Cytophagales bacterium | reverse complement strand
AGAAAAGGGTAAATTTCCTTGCAAATTCTTCTTCGTTTTTTAGATGATTTTTGGATTAAAATCTGCTTTCTCGATACTATTTTAATGATTTTTGGAATTGTTAAGCTTCAACTATCTAGAATACAATTGCCACTGTATTCTAGATTCTAGCCGTGATCACAAGTGCTAAGCAAAATCAGTGGGAGCATTGTTAATCTACTATAGATCAACATAGTTTAGATAAAAAATCATAGGTAATGCTCACCCCCTGCCTTCGCAGCAATGAGACTAAAGTGTAGTATAACACGTAACGATCACATTCTTTCAGGTGATTTCAATTGTTGAAACTATGCCAATTTAACAATACCCAGCTCTAACTTAATAATTCTAAACGCCACCATTACTCCCTAATCATCCTGCCTAGGCACCAACCCATGCACCTTACCTATTTGCAACATATATTGAAAAGCAGACTCATATTCATTTCTAATTTCCCCTTCTAAAATAGCTTCCTTCATAGCATTCTTGATCTCTCCTACCACCTGTGAAGGTTTTAATTGAAAGGTCTGCATGATGATTTCGCCCGTAATGACAGGCTGTAAATTACGAACATGATCTTTTTCTTCTACCTCTTGCACCTTGGCTTCTACCTTATCAAAGTTTGCCAAGTATTGCTTGATCTTAGTAGGATTGTTGGAAGTAATATCTGCCCTACATAATACCATCAAATCTCCCAGCTCATCCCCCACTTCGTAAATCAATCGTCTAACAGCCGAATCCGTTACAACATCTTGTGCAAGTACAATAGGCCGTAAATGCAGGCGAACTAGCTTCTGTACATATAGCATCTTATCCTGCAAGGGAAGCTTGAGTTGCTTAAAGATCTTAGGAACCAACTTGGCCCCTAAATCTTCATGCCCATGAAAAGAAAAACCTGTGATCGGATCAAATTTTTTAGTAAGCGGCTTAGCGATATCATGCAGGATAACAGCCCAACGTAGCCAAAGGTTATTCGATGCTTGAGCCACATTGTCTAACACCTGCAGGGTGTGATAAAAGTTATCTTTATGTGAATGCCCTTGGATACGTTCCCTACCTTGTAGATTAGTTAAAGCTGGGAAGATGATCTTTAACAAACCCGTATCAAAGAGTAATTTAAAACCAACAGAAGGAGTTGGCGCCAGGATAATCTTATTGAGCTCCTCGGTAATACGTTCTTGGGAGATGATCTTGATACGCTCTACGTGTGCTTGAATAGCTGCTAACGTATGTGTATCTATGGTAAAGCCTAGTTGCGTAGCAAACCGAATAGCCCGCATCATCCGAAGGGGATCATCTGAAAAGGTGATACCTGCCTCTAAAGGTGTCTTGATCAAGCCCCGTTGTAAGTCCTCCATTCCACCCAGGTCATCAATCAACTCACCCCAACCTGACTTATTGAGGCGAATAGCCAAAGTATTGATGGTAAAGTCCCTGCGTCGCTGATCATCCACCAAGGTTCCTGGTGCTACCACAGGGTTTCTAGAATGCTGACTATACGACTCCTTTCTAGCACCTACAAATTCGACTTCATTATCCTGCCAGCGAAGCATAGCAGTACCAAAAGTCTTAAAAACATGAACGGGTATACCTGGCCCCAAGTCTTTGGCAACAGCTTCTGCTAGCTCTATTCCATTGCTTACACATACTACATCAATATCTGAAGAGGGCCTTGCTAAGAATAAATCACGAACAAAACCGCCTACTACACAGGTCTCTACACCCAACTGGTCTGCTACATACCCAATTCTTTGTAATACGGGATATTTGTCTAATAAGTTGCTATAATTCATGCTACAAGAGCGCTAATACGTTTTATAGTGTCCAGAATAGCCTTCCAAACGACTGCTGGAATATGTGATTCGCTTCTGTCACTGCGACTCCTAAGGGGGTGGCGGTCACAATGAAGGGATTAGAAACATGCATACAAACATAAGATGAATAGGTATATGACACCACTACCGGTACAAAGATAGCATAAATAGCCGCTCAGATGTATCTTGTGAAAAACTCTAATTGGAAGTCCTATGGACGAAAAAATAACCCAAGAAATCCTACAAGCCCTAGGGACTGTGCAGGATCCGGATCTAAAGCAAGATTTAGTTACCTTGGGCATGGTACAATCGTTGCAAGTAGCTGATCAGCAAGTAAGTTTTGTGCTCGTGCTTACTACGCCAGCGTGTCCCTTACAAGAATTTTTAAAGCAAGCCTGTATTGAGGCTATTCACACACAGGTAAATAAGGAGCTAATCGTGCATATAGCCCTCACAGCACAGGTAACAACTAGACATTCCACAACAGGAAACTTACCCCATATCAAGAATATAATTGCTATTGCTGCTGGTAAAGGAGGAGTAGGAAAATCTACAATAGCTACTAATCTAGCTGCTAGCTTAGCACAACAAGGAGCAGCAGTAGGGTTATTGGATGCAGATATATATGGACCTTCTATTCCAACTATGTTTGGTTGTGAGCAAGAGAAACCGCTTGTAGAGCAACAAGACAACAAAAAGTATATTGTTCCGCTGATCAAATATGGGGTTAAATTAGTATCGATCGGATTCTTAACCCAACCAGACGAAGCGATCATTTGGCGAGGACCTATGGCTAGTTCCGCTTTACGACAATTGCTATATGATACTTTATGGGGAGATTTAGATTACTTATTGATCGACTTACCACCTGGTACCAGTGATATACAATTGACATTGGTACAGGCAGTAGCTGTAACGGGGGTAGTGGTCGTAACTACTCCACAAAAAGTAGCCCTGGCTGATGTTATCAAATGTATAGCCATGTTCCAGAAGTCAGCTATCGAAGTGCCTATTTTGGGCATCATAGAAAACATGGCTTACTTTACCCCTGAAGAATCAACGCATCAACGTTATTATCCTTTTGGGCAAGGGGGAGGTAAACAACTCGCTCAAACCTATCAGGTGCCTTTGTTAGGAGAGATACCACTGGCAACAAAATTAATGGAGGCAAGTGATAGGGGAATTCCAGCTGCAACAAAATCCGATTTATTAGGACATACTTTCAAAGAAATATCTAGTAAGCTAGCACAGCAAATAACCATACGTAACCTTCAACTGCCACCTACACAGCGGGTAGTGAAGAGATAATCTACCTATCGTCCAAAAATTGGGGGTAATATTGGGGAAATAAATTTCTGATAACTAAATTTGCGTAACTCGACTTTTATAGTCAGTCCAATTACTATTTCTCATCCAATTATTGTCGCTTACAAAACCCATTATTCATGAAACTATCTCACTTATCTTTTCTATTTACCATACTAGTATTAGCAAGTTGTGGCCATCAAGGCATATCAGTCAGCCCTGATAATAACGCTATTACAAGCACTTTAGAGGAATAAACACATTCCTGCAATACCAAATATTTACATTTATTAGACATTGTTGAGCAGATGAAGGTGTTTATGCAAGAAGAAAAGGAGCAAAGAAAAAATAATACGACTTTACTGCCAGCCGATATAACAGACCACGAACACGGTAAGATTGCTACATCCATTGTGGTCAATCATGCAGGCCTGGATGAAAGTATACAGCTAATATCCGAGGAAATCTCTGATTTAATAAATAATTCCACGGGGCTCTGCCCCGGGGTGTGCGGTGGAGATCATATCTTGCAGATATGAGTACACATATATTAAA
>CAZZEE010000144.1:0-3733 GCA_964652695.1 uncultured Cytophagales bacterium | reverse complement strand
CCATAGTCAGTTTTTACCTCTAATATACTAAACTACTCTTGGGTTAGCAAACCCTGCATTTGAATTGTTAGACCAGACAGGTAACATTATTCAACAAGGTAAAGTTCCCTATCATGCACCAGCTGTACCTGTTGAGCTGGGATTTACTTTAACTAGTTCAAATAGCCTACAAGACGATCAGCAAACAATTAGCTTGGCCATTCAAAATAAAGGCACAGAAAAAACAGTAGCTGGCCAATTAAAATTGAAGATTACCAGAAAAGAAGGGGATAAGGCACAGCTGGAGCATGAGGGCACCTTGTTGTTAAAACAGAGTCAAAATGTATGCCTGGTAGAGCTATCGATGTTAGACCCCAATACTACTTTACCCTATAACTTAATTATTAAACCTGGCGATGACTCCAAAGCTTCCTTTATGATAGAATTAGCGTATGAAGGCAACAAGGTAGGGGATCCTATTCCAGTCAGCTGGGAAGGTACAAGCAAGGTAAAGGTTGTTAGACTTGACTATGATAGAAGTGATAAAAAAATTTATTATACTATCTCCAACCAAGGAATAGCAAAAGCCAGTAACGTAACACTTACTTACACGGTGAAGACACTAGAGGCCAAACTACGAGGAGTAAGTAGTCAAAAAATAACTATAGTAGATTTAAATCCAAGCGAACAAAAAGACTTCAACATAGAGGACTTAGATTTTGGCAGTAATAGCAGTAATAAAAGTGTAGTTATTGAGTTTGCGTTTTCTTATGAAGAAAATGGGGATAAGAAAACGATGCCTAGCTTCCTAAAGACCTTTATCAAAGCAGATATAAATTTGGAGCTTCTAACAAATTATGATAACAAAGACCGAAAAGCCTCTATTACTGTGAAAAATTTTGGATATGAGGACGCAGAAGGAGTGAAGTTGGTATATAAGAACATGAGCGGAGATGCCAAAGGTAAGCTGGCTACCTTAGATGGTAACCAACAAGGCGTACTAGACATAGATAAAATAGAAAAATTAGAAAATTTTAGTCCGGGTGGTTATAAAAAAGATTATGCTTTAAATTTACAAGAGGCAAGTACAGCCACCTTTTATTTTGAGGTGCAATATGATGGTAAACCCATAGCTTCCCATACAGAAACCTTCGAAGAAGAGGCTCAACTAAGTTTAGATGTTCAAGAGCCTGGGAAAGATCAGTTCTATAACTATAACTTGTATGGGGCAGATAATCAGATAGCACTGCATATCCAAGCAGAGGGCTCGAGTTGCCCTATTGAGATCAAGTATCTCAAACTCGTTATACGTCAAGGATCAGGAAATGCTCTTAGTATCGCTAGAACGCCAGATGGGGCCCTTATTTCTGAGCTTGCAGATAAGGACTTGGGTGAGCTACGAGATGAACTTAAACTCTATGCAAAGCCTGTTCCTGGCGCCAAGGAAGCAGATGTTACTTTCCAACTGCAATACAAAGGGAAAGACATAGGGGATCCTGTGACCATACATTGGAAAGAATATGAATTATGGCTAGGAGGGCCAGAGATGCTGGTAGGTGATAGCCAAGCACAAATCAAGATAGATAGTCCACATATGGCTAACGTAGCCCCTTCAGAACTTACCGTCGTATTAGAAAGTGATAATGGTAATGTCTCTCCTAAATGGCTGGATCAAAATATGGATAGCCTGAATAGTAGTTCGGCAACTTTAAATCAAGTAGGCTATAATTTTCCCCTTGTCTACTTTCAAGTAAGTCAAACCAATAATCCTACCAAAGCTCAATTGCAGGTGATTGTCAAAAGAGGCACCACGGAGTTAGCTAGAAAAAAGATGACCTGGCTGAATGAAGGAATATCTTTAAATATTTCTGTTGGTCATCCGCTATTTTCAGATGCCAAAGAATTGAAAATTATACTAACCAATAAGGGTACTACTCCTATAGATTTAAATCAAGTTCAGGTACAACTTGTTAATACTGCAGGTTCTGAGTTTAGGTTAGGAAATGTTTCAGGAACTACTATTCATCAAAATCTAGCGAAAATTACAGGAGAAAATGCATTAGCGGCAAATGACAGTATTGATATATATTTAAAAATAGATCAATTACTAGGAGATAAATTCTTCTCAGGTATAACAATTGAACTTATCGACATCTCCAACAACCTTGTTATCCAAAAGTCGCATTACTGTTGTCATAGTGACCAACTACCTAACTTAATGGATGCCTTATTAGCTCAGCAAGGAATAGATGATATTCAGGATGCAATCGATGAAGCTGAAAAACATGAATATTTAGAATCTCTGGTAAAATATCTGTTAATCCTGGAGGAGATAGGAAAGAAACATCAAGATGTACTTGATCAGTGTAATAGGATTGCTGCTTCCGATACAAGTTTTAAGGCAGTTTTAGGTGAAGTTAACAAGTTCTATCTTAGCAAGATGAATACCTTGAAAGGATCTATAGGTAAAATACAAAATATATTTACAGACTGGTATAATCAAGGAAAAGAAGTTATTAAACCGCTACAATATAAAATCGAGATAGGTAATAAAGCATCCAATCAATTCCAGGATATTGAGGAAGTCACGAAATTTTTAACAGCTGACTGGGTTTTTTATAAGGCTATTCATCAACAGAGTGTCCAAGCACTATACCAAGCGTACAACCAAAAAATTGATCTTATTAAAGTTGCGCTGACTGCTAACAAGATTACCAACCTTGATCCTGCTGCTACAGATTTACCGGCCATTAAAGAACTAAAGCAACTATATCAAACTATGGCGGCAGATCTACTGAATGTAAAAAAGGATGCACCAGCGGTATTTACTCAAGTAATAAAGGGGGTCATAGAACGTAAGCAACAACAGATTAAGGAAGCAATTGATAAAAAAGAAAAAGATAATGATGATTCTTATAACTTCATAGCAGCTACAAAGAATCTATTAATAGAGTTAGCAAAGATATCAAAAGCGCAAACAGCAGACTTAGGTTTTGATCCTATTGAATTCGATAGCCTGCTTGCCATCAACTACCAAACTTTAGTGGAAAAGTTAGTAGAATTGGTTGAATTTGATCAGGAGGATCTCTTGCATGAAGATGCGCTTATGAGTATTGAAATAAAAGAAATGGTTACGCAAATTTTTAAGAGTACTAAAAATGGCACAACTAAGCAAGCTACCAAGAAAACCATTGAGGCTACAGTCAAAGTTTGGGAGAAATTAAAGGACAAAAAAGGCGAATACTTCTTAGTTACTTTAGAAAATAGTTCTCAAATAACGGTCAAAGATCAACTCATTCAACTTACTAGTGAGCTTGCATTACTTTCATAATCCGTAATGGAGTGGTTGCTTTATTGATGATGGATTCAGACCTACAGGCGTACACACAATAATGTGCCCTGACAGAGTTGCTACGACCCTTGGGTCTCGCCAAATAGGCGCAAGCCTCTTGCTACACGTGCATGCCTATATAAAGTGGTTACACAACAAAAGGTTCTGGCTTTGAAAAAATGCTCTCTCTACTGAGCCTATTTTTGGATGGTAGGCAAAAAATAGGTCGAAAAAGGCAAATCTATGGTACCCGTTCACGCTTGTGTGTAAAAGTGATACGGAGCCGTCATTGCGAGGCTGCGCAGCCTCGCAATCCGCCTTTGGAAAAATGGCGTAAAAAAATGAGCAGGGTGCCTTGGGGGAAGAGAACGAGGACAGTGTGGTGGCTTTTGCAGCTTTAGTTTGTTCGAGTTCGCTTCAATA
>CAZZEE010000143.1:0-3741 GCA_964652695.1 uncultured Cytophagales bacterium | reverse complement strand
GCAAATAACCAATGATGAGTTTAAGTAGTTAATCCTTAATAACTCTTAAAATCGCTAAAAATAGTAGTAAGAACGCATATTTTTTCTCGAGAAAAGCTTAAAAATTAGTATAGGTTCATCGCATGAAAAAAGGACATATCATATGTATACCACCACTCTGTCATCCCCGGCTTCGCGGGGATGACAGACGCAAAATATTCTTATTGTTTGTATTGGTTAATCATATAAAGCTATACCAGTTTAACAACACTCCCACAGCCACCCTGCAGCTTACACTTTCTGATTCATCACCTCATTACTTCTTTCTTTTAACTCATCAGCTAGTTCCATGAGCCCCAAGTACCGAGCTACAGCTACAAAGAACCCCAATGTCTCGCTAGCAATCTGTTTTTGTTTTTCAACCTTGTGGAATTGGATGGTGCGCATATTATGGGTACGATCAGCCAGCTTCACATACAACACTCGCTTATCCTCCGCGTCCAGCAATTGGGTGATATTTTCATGATCCCCTAGTTGGAGCCGATAGACCACCTTACCGAGGCTATCCAAATGGGTCACGCCATCTACGATCCTTTTTACATTTTCATTAAACATCAATTCTATTTGTGACAACGTAACAGCTGTATCCTCCACTACATCGTGCAACAAAGCCCCTAAGACAGCATCTATATCTTGGGTAAAGGAGGCTACGATCTTAGCAACCATCACAGGATGAAGATAAAACGGCTCTCCTGACTTACGCTTGACAGGACCATGATATTTCTTAATAAACCGTAATGCTTTGTTTATCAATGCTAATTGTTCTTGGTTATCTAGTTGCAGCGCATCTAAAAATGCTTGTTCTTGTTCCTTGGCACCTGGATAATTTTCATCGGATAACTGAAGCTCCATATCTGGATCAAACTCAGGGATATCCATTTCTTTGGGGCGAATTTCTCGAATAGTTTGCGGAATCACATACACTTGGGTCACATTCTTGCCATCTTTTTCAACGGCTATGAACCCATAGTGCGCTTGCAAGATGCGCTGGTTAAGTAACAGATTTACATTATGACCATCTACAGGGACATTCAAGACGGATTGTTCCATATTATGTAAATACAAGCTTTCCCCAGCAGGTAATTTTGGTAAGGTAGTAATTGTAAAGCAGATGGCTGGTACTTTTTTAATATGTTTTTTAATGGAATTGGTAGGATATCCCAATTCCGCTTCTGCTATACCCAGCAAGATAGTACCCTGTAAAGTAGCAAGTTTGGATTGCGTATAGGCGATCGAATTTTCTAAGAGCTGTTTCAGCTTAGGTATATCTGCTTCTATGGTTTTGTCTTCTAATGAAGCCTTCATCTCCACTAGGATACGCTGAACCTGAATTATTTTTTGCGATTTGAGATTGCTAAATACTTCGTCGACAAGCTTTCTGATAGATAGTTTTTGTACTTGAAGCTGTAGATAAGCTGTTGCTCGATGCACCATGGCACTCAAGTACTTAGCAGTCGTGGTAAGCCTTTGTTGCACATGATCAATCTCTTTTTGTACATAGGCTTCTGGCATAGGAGCGCGTTTATGTTTATCTAGCAAGATAGATAACGCCCTATTGGACAATGCTGTCCGTTCTAGTTCTTTGATCCCTTCTACATCCAAAGCTTTGACAAATCGCTCCTCCACATGCAAGGACCTTATCAGTTCTTTGGAGGTTTTCTGGTGGCTAGCAGCAAGGTATTCATGCTCACTTGTCAGGTCTTGGTTAGCCTGCTTAAAGGTTCGTACAGCAATTAATAAACTACTGAATAAAAGCAGTCCATATCCTAGCTGAAACGGAATAGGTATAGCATTTTGAATAACTAGCATACCATCACCCATGAAGTGCTGAAACACAAAATTAGCAAGGAAGATCCCTACAAGCGCCAAAGCAATACCTAGTTGCCAAGAGCTTATCAAAACAGCCATCACCAAGTTGAGTAAAAAGATAAAAATCTGATGAGACGCAAAGCCACTCATCACCACCACCAACCCACTTATAAAAAAGAGCGCATAGCACAAGATAGTAGGCCACAACCATGTTAAGATGCGTGGTTGCTTAAGCTTTGCAGGCCAAATAGCGAAGGTTAATAAACTAGTAGCAGTCAGTAAAATAGTCAGCTGAATGGCCCTATACACTCCTATGTAATGCTGTTGTACCTCACGGGGTAAACTATACAAGGAAAAGTAAGCAGCTGTTAATAAATAAAAGCCTAGCAACGGATAGTACGACTCTTTAGTAGGCAACCGTTTTTCTAAATAGGATGCTAGTTTAAAGTTTTTGATCAACTCCCAACGCTCTTGCCAAGTAATGGGGAAAGCCCCCTCTATCCGAATAATGCGATCCGAATCTGTTGGTTGGCGGGCCCAGCCTCCTTTTTCCTTGAGCAGGTAATGACTGCCTAGCAAGAAGACAAGATTAGCGAGTATACCAGGGAAAAAACTGTCAATATTTTTAAAGTAGAGCAATAGCGCAGTGGTTACAGTAAAACCAGCTCCTATGCCAATAAAAATAACCCGTTTGCTCGTACGAAAGCCGAAAATCGTCAGTAACATAGGCACTACAACAATGGGCACATAAAAGTTGGCAGAGAGTAAGAGAATTTGTAAAATATTTTGGATAGATAAGCTAAGTAGTATAGAGCAGCAACCTATGACAACAGTAGTTATACCAGCTACACGTACAGAAGCTTGTTTAGTGACTCTTAAGGGTGGAAGAATATCATTGGCAACTATTACAGAACAAGCATTGAGTGCAGAATCCGCACTGGAAATCGCTAAAGCAATAACGCCTACTCCCAAAAAACTTTTGAGGCCTATATAAGTGTGCTTCTCGATCATATAGCTAATCACCTGGCTTGTGGTAAGGTTAGGATTGTCCGTTAAAAGCAAGATACCTATCCAAACTATAAATAGCTTTATTAAGACCAATAGGCCTGCGGAATAAGCAATAGAACGTTTTATTTGGCCAATATCCTGGGCCATGGCCATGCGTTGAAATACTTCTGGAGCCAAACTAGGCACCAGGTAATAACTCAACAAAGCCAAGGTACTTATAAACCGTGGATTCCAGCTTATTACTTGTTCCAAGCTAAAGTTAGGGTTGGTCGTGAGCGTATGTACTACGTCCTCGTGATGGGGAATATGTTGCCAAATAATCAAAGCTAGCACAGGTAACAAAGTGCCAAAAGTAATAAACTGAATGACATCTGTAAAAGTAACTGACCTAATCCCTCCAAAAGCAGAGTAAACTATAACAACACTAGCAGCAATAATGGTAACTTCAGGTCCCTGGTAGCTAAATAGGACAGATAAAATTTTAGAAATTACTTTAAACTGAACAGCTATAAAACCTACCTTTCCCAGCACTGTACTTAACCCAGCAATGAGCTGTACTCCTTTGCCATACATGCTACCCATGGCATCAGCCATAGAAACATAGTTTAAAAAGACCTTCATGCGTGGCCCTAAGATATACCCAATAGCTAGCCAAGACAAGGTACTACCTACTGTGGTTGGTAGTACATAGTATAACCCATTGCTATACGTCTGCTCTATGCCATTGAAAAACAAGCTCCCAGAAGCCCAGGTAGCCACAATAGTAGCTACTAAAGTAGCTGTAGAGAAGTTTTTGTTACCAATAGCATATTCTTTGAAAGTCTGTTTCTTACCTCGATATTTAAGACCTACAATCAGATTGATAAGTAAAAAGACAACGAAAAT
>CAZZEE010000142.1:0-3772 GCA_964652695.1 uncultured Cytophagales bacterium | reverse complement strand
GGAGCGTAAAAAATGTGAACGTTTGATGCATTATTGGGAACAAAAGAAACTAGCAGCATCATCCCACCAGGGAAATGAGCAAGGGTTATATACGATTGTATTAGAGTATAATGGAGATGTATTTGTATATCAATTTTCTCTATTGCGCGGAGAACCTATTGGTAAGCTGTTAAAGATGTGGTCTTCTGCTTTAAAGGATAACGATTCATTTATAGATGAAAGGAATTATTCTATAATTAATAAAAGAGTCATAGATAATGCGTATGAGCTGGCTCCTAGTAGCAGTTTAACAAATGTGTGGAGCACCTATTTTACATTAAGTAAGGGGCTTGGTAATATTTATGTAATCAAGACAGATGAAGAAATAACGCCAGGAGGTTAGCCATTTCATACTTCCTCGATTCTACCTAGAAACCAATCAGATGAGATATACGCTTCTAGCATGCATGTTGTGTACTAGCTTCACCACTAGTCTAGCAAGCATCTGCTTCGGCCAAGGCAAACAAGACGCGAAGTGGGCAGCCATTCAGAGTGCCTTTACCTCTGAAGAGGAATTTAAGCTAGCAGTAGTAGGGAAGACACACCTCAAAGGGTCCGTGCTAGGCTCGGAGCAAGTAGGTAAGACGGAGTTACAGACCCAAGAGATCATTCGACAAGACGTAGACATCCACAAGAAGAGCATTGACTGGGGTGTAAGCGGGAACCTAAACAATACGTATACATCAGGTCATGAGCCTAAAGTAGGCGGAAAGGGAGACATCCACTATAACCGTAGCCATGCGCGTCAAAAGCTAGTGAGCAGCGTAGGGGGAAGCAGTGAGGCGCCCATTGACTACCTAAACACCCAAAGTGAAGTGAAAGTAGATAGCGAAATGGCGGTGTTGGCGTATGACTTAGCAACAGATGCAGGGAAGGTGGGAAAGGAGATGGTAGCCGACTTTAAGACCATAGGCCTAGCAGGAGCCACAGTACTTAGGAGCACCCTGAAAGTAGGCCAGACAGGGGTTATGGGAGCCATGGAAGCTACCCAGCGAGGAATAGCTTCCCTAGGTGGTTCTATGGAGATGACCGAAAAAGAGGAAAAGACCAAGCAGTTAGCGCAAGCAGAGACAAATGAGCAGCTAGAGGGGGTGATGGATGGTTCAAATGCGCAGTTTCAGAAGCAGATGGGAGTCAAAGACCCAGCGAAATTACAACTATACCAAGGAGAAAGCGAGGAGATTAAGCAGGCAGATGAGAAGAGAGCTAAGGAGCGGGCTACCCAAGGAGAAAGCGAGGAGCCTAAAGTCAAGCAGGCTAGCCATGCTAACAATAAGGGATCGTTTTATGAGCAGGAGAATGAGATCAACTACAACATGTCGAAGAAAGGAGCCAATAGAGTAGAAAACATAGTAGAGACTTTAGCCCATGAGAACACGCACAAGGCAATTAGTGATACAACAGTATCTAGACGCTTTATCAATAACGATCAAGAAGAAGCAGTAGCTAACCAGGTAGGATGGGCAGCCAAGCATGCATCAAAGATCGTACAGGATAAGTATGTTAGCAGCTCTAAACCATCCTTGCAGACTACAGAGACACAGCGGATAGAATGGAATGCAAGTAATAGGGAAGCGTTGAGAGCCAATAATGAGAAGGTGGCGAGCTTGGATCCTGATAAGGTAAAGCCGTTGTTTGATATGGAGCGAGATCCAAACATTTGGAAGCTGCTTTCAACTCCAGAGGGGCGTAAGCTATGGCGAAGCTTTTTCCCTATATGGGGAAGTGGAGAAAAAGCATGGGAGGCATACTTAGCAGGTAATTATGGAAAAGCAGCCGTTGATACAACGTTAGCGGTATTAGAAGCATTACCATTTGTAGAATTTTTTACCAATAGTTTAAGGGTAGCTAAATCAGGTACGCAGTTATTAGAAGTAGCAAGTCAGATGGGTAGTGTTGGGTCAGAGGTGGGTGGTTTCAATACTTTTTCGGCGTTTAAGCGCGTATATGGCGCAGCGGGCCCAGGGCAGGCATGGCATCATATAGTGGAACAAACTCCAGGCAACCTTGCTCAGTTTGGGAATTTAGCTATCCATAACCCGGCAAATTTAATGAAATTGCCACATGGGGCAGGATCGATACATGCTATGCTATCAGGGCATTATTCATCAAAGCAATTCTATACTAATGGATTAACAGTCAGGCAGTGGCTAAGCACTCAGAGTTATCAACAGCAGCTCGAGTATGGGATACAAATGCTAAATAAATTCGATTCGATAGCACCATGATAAATATAAAAAGTATATCACAAGCTCTAAGTTTATTTGAGGAAGCTGCGATAAAACACGCAAGAGCTACAAAACAAGGTGATTATAAAGTAGGGAATAAGAATTATAATTTAGTAATGAGAACAATTAACTACCTGAAAGAACAGAATAGTTTAGATAGTCTACTTAAGTATTTTACGAATGATGATGTTGGAATCCGTATTGCTGCAGCCACTTTTCTTTTACCAAAACATGAACAAGAAGCAACTAAAGTTTTACAAGAAGTAGTAGATAGTTCTGATTTTTTTTCTTTTATAGCTAAAACTACATTAAGTGAATGGCGGAAAGGAAATCTCAAGTTATAATATTCCTGGTGTAACTTCTTTAATGATGCAAGTCTCATGGCTTGTATCTAAAAAACAATGCAATGAATTATAAGCTTCTTTTATGTGTACTTTGTAGCAGTTTCTTTTCTAGCCTAGCAGCTACCGGAGGAGTGATAGAACTTACCAAAAGGGAGAATGAGCAAGGGGAGCTAGCCAAAGCAAAAGGAGCAGCGGAGTTCGAGAAAGTTATGGATGGAGCAGGAGATCAGTTACAGCAGGATATGGGAGTAAAAGATTCGGCGAAAGTAAAGTTGTACCAAGGAGATAGTAAGGAGATTAAGGAGGCAGATGAGCAAAGCAAACCAATACAAGTCCAGAGGACCAACCATCTCACTCCAAAAACAGAGCGTCCTTTGACAAGGAAAACAATATTATTAACTACAACACCTCTCGCGAAGACTTTAATGACATAGCCACCGCTTCAGATGACCTAGCTCATGAAAGTTTCCATAAGGTCAAGAGTGAGAGTCAGTTTTTGAACAAGCATATCAATGATAAGCAAGAGGAGCGTATAGCAAGAAATATGGGAAGACATGCTGGTAGGATGGCGGAGATCTACAAGGATGAAACCCAGATAGGCCCAAGGTTAGATGCGGATATATGGAATGCAAGTAACAGGGGATCGATGCAAGCAAATAACAAGAGGATAGCAGAGACAGATCCTAACGAGGCGAAGGCGTCGGAAATGGATGCAGAGATGTACCTATACATGAAGAATGATCCTGAATATCAGGAGTTCGCTAAGAAGCTTTCAGAAGGAGCACAAGAGAAAGTGAAAGAGGTAGGGGAAGCAGTAGCTGATACAGTGGACTATAGTTTGGGAGTAGGTGATGCATTTTTTGATAATTTGTTTTTGGGTAATAAAGGGAGGTACCCATATGGTAGTTTACTATTTAGGAAGGGACAGGATGATGGAAATAAGCTGAGCTTACTATTGGCTGGGGTTGAAATGCGATATGCGTCTCATATAGGAAGTGCAGCAGGCGGAGCAGTGGGAGGTTGGTTGGCATTAAATACAGCAGGATTTGGAACACCAGCAGCAATACCGTTGGGTACAGAAGTTGGGATGTCAGTAACTTTAGCCACGTTGCTACATGGAAGCACAATGTGGGCTATCGCTTTGAAGAATATAGCCAATAG
>CAZZEE010000141.1:0-3799 GCA_964652695.1 uncultured Cytophagales bacterium | reverse complement strand
GTCTATCTACTATATTTATTGGTACTATGAAAAGATCGCTTGTTAGTTCTTTCTTGCAGTTATTGTTTTACATGCGACCTTTCCGTAGTATTTATCTCTCGGCTACCCTATACTCTTTCCTCAATAAGCTGTTTGACCTGATGCCAGAAATCCTACTGGGTATCGCTGTAAATACCGTTGTAGCTAGGGAGCAATCTTGGCTAGCTAATCTAGGGTTTAATGACCTGAAAATTCAGCTTCTTGTGTTAGGTGTTCTCACGATGGTGGCCTATGGTTTTGAATCTTTATCTGAATATCTTTTTTCTGTACGATGGTGGAATTTGGCTCAGCTGGTGCAGCATAACTTCCGCATGCAAGCTTTTGAACACGTACAGAAAAGCACCATCCCTTCCTTTTCTCAACAAAAGACAGGAAATCTACTTTCTATCCTCAATGATGATATCAACCAACTGGAAAGGTTTTTAGAAGAGGGTATTGATAAGATGATAGAAGTGATTGGCACCAGCCTCTTTGTGGGTAGCATTTTCTTTGTTCTAGCTCCACAAATAGCATTTTTTGTTATCATCCCTATCCCTATTATCATATACGGAACCTTTCGCTTTCAGAAGAAGATTAGTCCTTATTATTTCAAAGTAAGAGAAAAAGCAGGTTTTGTAGGTGCCTTTTTGACCAATAGCCTGCTGGGGTTACTCACTACCAAGAGTTTGGTGGCGGAGCGGTTAGAAAAGGAAAAATTAGAGCAAGCTAGTTTAGCTTATAGAGAAGCTAACTTTAATGCCATCAAGTGGGGAGCCCTATTAGTACCTGTTATTCGATTTGTTATCTTATCAGGTATCTTGGTGACATTGGTATATGGAGGCAAGCTTACAATAGACAAGAAGCTAGATGTGGGGGTTTATAGCCTTCTTATATTTTTGACCCAGCGGTTGCTTTGGCCTTTCACAGAGATAGCTGAAATCATGATCAACTTTCAACGGGTGATGGCTTCTACAGGACGTTTATTGGACCTCTTCGAATTACCTATCGAGCGTTCCCCCGATGAGGCTGTATCTATCCAAGGAAGTATCACTTTTACCGATGTCAGCTTCTCCTATTCCAACAAATCCCCTATCCTACGGAACCTATCTTTCCAAATAAATCCTGGCGAACACATAGCCTTTGTGGGAGCTACAGGTGCTGGCAAGTCCACGTTACTGCATCTCCTATTAGGCTTTTATTTTCCCACTACCGGTGAAGTCCTGTTTGATAACCACGAGATCCGCCACCTTTCGCTTCCAGGACTACGGAGACAATTAGGCTTTGTAAGTCAAGAACCTTTTCTTTTTGAAGGGACCGTAGCAGAGAATATTAGCTATGGTTATCCCGAAGCAACCCACGAGCAAATTGTAGAGGCAGCTAAAAATGCAGCGGCCCATGATTTTATTATGCAGCTTTCCCATGGCTATGATACTATTATAGGAGAAAGAGGGCAACATCTTTCTGGTGGTCAAAAGCAAAGGCTGACCATTGCAAGGGCTATTGTGCGGGATCCCTCCATCCTCATCCTAGATGAAGCTACTTCTTCCGTGGACAATGCGACCGAGTTGGCTATTCAAAAGGCCCTAGCTAAGATAGGACAAGATAGGACCATCATTACCATTACCCATCGACTATCCCTGGCCAAACAGGCTGATCGTATTTTCGTTCTCAAAAAAGGTACCATTGTGGAGCAAGGAACACATGAAGAATTATTGAGGAATGACGATGTATACGCGAACCTCTGGAAGCTCTATAATGGAGAGACCCTTACGCACCCTGAGTTAATAGAGTAAGTGGGTGTAGGTAGTTCTTGGACAAGGTGTCCATATGGCCATCTGCCTACCGTCATCGCGAGCCCTGAAGGGGCGTGGCGATCCAGACACTGTCAATTTACTATATCCTTTGTTATAGTGGTTCTAGCTCGTGGAACCGTATAGTGGCGGGAGCTTATTACCGCCACCATGCATAGAAAAACTTTTCTAGACCAATCATATAGCATTATTTATATATTTTATTAACATTGAAACCTGGCTGTGTCCTTGATTTCTCCGAATAAAAACACGCAATATTTAATCGCAACCTGCAAAGAGAGCAAGTAGGTGTACCCCCCAATAAGGGGTGGGTTCCTTTTTGGACTGGTTTTACAAGGTTTGCTTGCGTGTACCATGGTCGACTAGAAAGCAGAGGTCCCACCCCTTTTTGTTTATAAACCACGTTCATATCAACTTGTATCCAATTCATACCTAGGTACAAGGTCATGGGGTAGGTCATCCCCGCTCACAATTCTTGATTGGAGCCGAACTCATACCAAACGAGAATCCCGAAGGGCTCATCACTGCGTAAGCCTGTGAGGAGGAAGTGATAATCTAGCTATAAGGGGCTTAATTTATGACCAATAAAAGGTAGTGCACCGATATGTTATATTATGTAGTCGTTAGATATACTTCAGCTATATGGTTATATAAAGCTTTGCCTTCGGCGACCTACTTTTTGTCACCACACAAAAGGTAGGCAAAAAAGTCTCCACTGCTAAAAAAGGTTGCCACACCCCTATCGGGTTTGTCACTGCGAGGGAACGAAGTGACCGCGGCAGTCGCAATGACGTTTTGGAGTGAGAGGAGATACCTTCTGTCACCATTTTATATGAACTTGCTATGCTCATATTGAAGAGAACTAGACCAGACTAAAGCTGCAGGGCTAGCCCTGCAGCCCTAGTTCTCTTCCCCAAAGGAACGCTACTTGTGGTGCCAGGAGTTACTCCTGGCACCATTGAGTGTAGGGAGCTCACTCCCTACACCACTACGCCATTTTCCCAAAGGCGGATCTTTTTACTTGAAAACCAACTCGTATATAGGTATGAAAAGTTACATCAGCTTTTCTCACTTCTTCTTGCTTGTTTGCTAAATATGCTATAAATATAGGGCAACAATAAAATCATCCAATCATGTACGCAACCCACAACCGCCTGATTGCCTATATTTTGCTTATTAGTCATAGCTTGATGAGCTGCTATAATCCTGATATAGTAAGACCCCAAGCAACTTACCAAACAGAGCCAACAGACGACACAACCCCCAGCATTGCTTGATGCCCTTGAGGAGGAAGAAAAAAAAAAAGAAAACAAGAAACAACAACGTTTGGTATAGCGGAAGAAGAGCAGCAAGCGCAATTGGCATTCCTGTCTATTCCTAACCCTACCCCTGGCGCGGAAGTTGCTTCCGTGCTAGGAAAGCAAACCGTAACTCTCGAAGCACAACTAACACCAGCCAAGAAAGGGCCGGATCATTCTTTGAATATCCAGGCTCCTGCCGAGGTGAAATACCTTGACTTCAAAGAAACAGATAAACCTGCCTCTTCACTTCCCAAGCTTCCTGTTCTCACCTTAGTGGGTCAACAACAAAAATTAGCTGCTAGCCAACAAACAGCCAAGATGCAGCGGAAACAAGAAAAGTCTTTAGCTGATGAAATCAACGATGACCTCCACGAAGCAGAACAACTGACACCCGTTTTCACAACCAGGGGAGGCATACAAGTTCAATTTGTAACAAGCACACCCTATGCTACAATAGACCGTCATCGCGAGCCCCATAGGGGCGTGGCGATCCATTATCCGCAGTGTGCCAGGATCGTAGACCAATTTGGTATGACTTATTACGTATCTGTTAAGTTTGAAGGGAACATACCTTTATCCTTAGAAGAGCTGGTTAAAAAATGCGTCTTTAAGGAATGGTCTTAGAGACTGTTTAGAATCTTTGATTAAGGATTAAATTTTAATAACTTA
>CAZZEE010000140.1:0-3811 GCA_964652695.1 uncultured Cytophagales bacterium | reverse complement strand
CTCGCAGTGACAGGGGCTCGCAATGACATGCTATGCCTACCCACTGTGCTGGTTCAGTTCGCCGGGTACCCGGCAAATTTTTTAACGCTCTTTAATCAAGGCGGTTTGTAAAAAGATATTTTTTGCAAGGTTTTTGTTAAAAAACGACATTTGCTTGAAATTTATTTGCATCTTTTTAAGCTTTTTTCGAGAAAAAATATGCGTTTTTACTACTATTTTTGGCGATTTTAAGAGTTCTTGAGGATTAACTAAATAGTCAAGTAAGCTTTTACCTTCTCAAAAGTATTTGGATCAATAGTCTTCCTTTGTAACAGTTCTTCTATGCTGTTGAACCTACCGTGCTTCTCTCTGGATCGTACAATTTGTTTTACTTGGTCATAAGATAAATACGGATGGCGCAATAAAGTCTTAAAATCATCTTGATTAATACGCAGTTTAGTAGGCTGAAAATTGAGTGCAATATATGCATATTGAAGCAAGTTGTTGAGCGCTAAGGTGTCTAACCCATATACTTCTTTGTATTGATCCTGTCGTACAATGCCCCCTAATTGATCTCTATACTTAATAATTCTAGCTGACCTCGTTGGACCGATGCCTGGTAGCGTTTGCAGCTTTTGAGCAGTAGCTGTATTGATATCAAAGGATGAATGAGTGCGTGGTTGAGTAGGAATTTTAGTAGGTGAAGGGGGAGGAGTTTTAGAGAATACATTATTTTTGACCTGTTGTTCTTGAAGCCAGGTAAGTGTACTGTTGAGCAAGGCTATATCTGTACCGTAGTTAGGCGAATGATATTTTTGATCATACCACTTGATGATAGGAGGAATAGCTAGGAGGCAACTAATTAGTAGTAGCAAAACGAGCATACCATTGGTCTCTGCGTGGGTAAAGCCCAGCTGGTCACGGATTTGGCGTTTGAGCCAGCTAATCAATTTGATGGTAATGCGCATACTTCGTCCATTTATCTAGTACCATTTGAAAGTCTGTAGGTAGTGGCGCTTCAAAGTATATTTTCTCTTGGGTGATCGGGTGAATAAACCCGAGAGAATGCGCATGTAAAGCTTGCCGAGGCATAAGCTTCCAACAGTTTTCTACGAAAGATTTGTATTTGGCAAATGGCTCCCCTTTCACAATTTGCTGTCCGCCGTAGGTAGCATCTCCAAAGATAGGATGTCCTATATGTTTCATGTGTGCCCGGATCTGGTGGGTGCGTCCTGTCTCCAGGTTACATTTGATCAGTGAGACATACTGGAATTTCTCTATGACCTGATAGTGGGTTACTGCCCTTTTTCCTTTGGTTGGGTCTGTATAGGGTGCTACCACACGTCTATCGTGTAAGCTCCTGTCTAAATTGATATCAACGGTGCCTGCTGCTGGATCTGGTTCCCCCCATACGAGTGCATAATAGGTTCGGGTGATTGAATGATCGTAAAACTGCTTGGCCAATGCAACAAGGCTAGCTTCCGTTTTAGCGATGACCAGAAGACCCGAAGTATCCTTATCAATCCGATGTACTAATCCAGGTCTGTCTGCTGTTGTAGTAGCAGGCAGGTTGTTGAAATGATAAATCAGGGCATTTATCAGGGTGCCTGTCCAATTATTATAACCCGGATGTACAACCATGCCAGCAGGCTTGTGCACGATCAAGAGTGCTTCATCTTCATAAACGATATCTAATGGTATATCTTCAGGTAATAATTCGTGGGTATGGGGTGGATTGGGTAAGACTATTTGGATAAGGTCGTGGGGACGGACCTTATAGCTGGACTTGGTAGCTTTGCCATTGACGAGGATAAACTGGTTGTCTATAGCTAGTTGAATCTTGGTGCGACTCGTATGTGGGAGACGGTCTAGCAGAAACTTATCAATCCGGTAAGGACCTTGACCAGCATCTACCTGGATGTGATGATGCTCAAACAAACTTTCTTGTGTTTCTATATCCGCATGTAGGTCAGAAATATCCATACCGGCCGTTGATTTAGTATAGGTTAGCTAATAAATAACTTGCTATAAGGTGTTTAGTTAACTACTTCCTTATTTCTTATTTTTGTTTATTACTGCTAAGGTAAATAATTATTCATACAACATTTCAAGTGCTTAACTATGTTTATCGAGTTAGCTTCATTTATTAAAAAAAATTTTCAACGTCCTAATAATGGCGTTATCCAACTGATACTTATCAACTTATTGGTATTTGCTGCCTTGATCATGACCAAAGCTGTTTGTGTATTGTTAGGTTATACAAACTATTATCAGGCTTTATACCAAGCACTTATCTTACCTGCGCGTTGGCAATCCTTTTTACAGCAACCTTGGAGTTTGTTGACCTATTTCTGGGTGCATGATCAGTTTTGGAATCTCCTTTGGGATATAGCTTTTTTATATGCTTTTGGCCAGTTGCTGATATCTATCTGGCATAGTAGGGTCTTGAAAATGATTTATCTAGTAGGAGGTATCGCATCTGGAGTTTTCTTCTTGTTGTTATGCTATGTAGCGCCTGGTTTACATGGATATATGGGTAAATTAGTAGGACCTGCTGGTAGCCTGTATGCAGTGATGGTTGCTACGGTGGTAGCAACCCCCCATTTTTATTTGAGGTTATTAGTGTTGGGTTCCATCAAGCTCAAGCATATAGCCAGTGTACTATTGTTATTATCTTGTTTTGAGATAGCCAATTATCAAGCAGTAGGTATCGCGCATTTAAGTGGTGCGCTCATTGGATATCTATGCGTTAAATATATGCGTGGCTTCTTGTCTGTACAGTCTATTTTTAGTTATCTATCTCAGATAATTAGGAGGAAAAATAAATTTAAGATAACTTATGGCAAATCTAGTAAGAGTGATAGGATATCAACTCCTATGCGGGCGTGGCAGCCTGATGTACCTTCACAGGAGATTGTAGATGCGATACTAGAAAAAATTGCCATTTCTGGGTATGATAGTTTAACCCAGCAGGAAAAGCAACAATTATTTCAGGTAAGGAAAAAGTAGTTATCTAGTTATTTTGGATGTATCACCTTTAAACTTAGCATATCATGATTTTTGGATTATTTAAGTTTTTATTCAAGGCAGTTGGAGTAGATCTCTTATTGCGGCACTCTGTACGATTATTTCACCAAGAGACCAATAACATTAAGGAGGAAATCCAAAAAAAGATTGCCAAAATAGTTTTAAAGGTCATTTTATGGTTATCTCTCGCTACCTTACTTATGATTGGTTTTGTGTTTGGTTTGTTGGCTTTGGCTTTCTATCTAAACGAGATTTTATATAGTAGTTATAAAGGGTTTCTACTGGTTGCAGGTGGGTGTATAGTATTAGACTTGTTGGTATTGTTGGTTGTTAGCCTCAGTGGTACGAGCAACAAAGAGTAGTTAGTTAATCCTTAACAACACTAATTCTTCTTTTAAAGAAGCATTAAAAAGCATATTTTAGGGCAAGAGCTATTAAAAAAAAGGCAAAAAGATTGCAAGGAAATTTAGATATTTCCCCAAAACCTTGCAGGAAAAGTTAACCTGAAGATCCGCCTTTAAAAAATGGCGTAAAAAATTAGCAGGGTCTAAGGGGTAGGGAACCATGGCAGTATGAGGGCTTTGCATGTCATTGCGACTGCCGCGGTCACTTCGTTTCCTCGCAGTGACAAAACCCAAAAGGGGCGTGGCAATTTAGTTTGTCATGTTTCCCTACAAGATAAGCATAAGAGTTAATTTTAGGTATTTTTCGACAGCGGTGACTTTTTCGCATACTTTTTGGGTGGTAGCTAAAAAGTATGTACCGCGGAAGGTGAAATTGTTTCTACAATCCTATTTGTTCCTGT
>CAZZEE010000139.1:0-3814 GCA_964652695.1 uncultured Cytophagales bacterium | reverse complement strand
TTTAAGCTTGTTTAAGAAAGCAACTCGATCTTCTTGTTTTGCTTCCAGATAGGTGAAGCTTTTTTTTATAGCTAAATCCCAGCTTTTTTAATATCCTACTAGCATGAAAACCACTAATATTAAACTGAGAACCCAATTCTTGAAGCTTGATATTTGGATTAGATTGAACAACTTTTTCCAACTTGGGTTGATCAACTTTACTGGGGCCACCCGAACGCTTTCTAGCACAATAGTTACCTTCTTTTTGATATCTAACCCACCAACGGTTCACCGTATTTACATGGACCCTAAAGAGGCTACTAGCTTGCCTTTGACTATTGCCTTGTGAGAGATATTTAATTACCTTTTTTCTTAAATCTTCGCTATAGGGACTTGTTGTTCTTGTTGACATAGTTGCTTTTTTAATATCTGACTATAACAACAAATATACAAATATATTTTTATGCTGAACACCTAATAATCAGTGTTTTGCTATACCTAGCAATAGGATAAAGTAATAAGATTTTAAAAATTTCCGTGGCATGTTGTTGTCGTAATGATGGTATCAACTTTTTATGGACCGTTTCCTTACACAAGTTGTGAAGGTTGCGAATTATCTTAAAAGTTTTTAGAAACTTCTTGTAAGTACTGCCTCTCAAGCGAATGTACATGATTTTACAGTCATTAACCATCAACTCATAATAATTCCTTGTAGACCTAGCTTCTGTGTGTAACTTTATAGCTTATTACCTATCTTCAACCATACCTATATAAGATGCGTATGACACAACAAGAACTTAGTTATTTAACGCCCAAAGAGATTGTAGCAGCATTAGATAAATATATCATTGGCCAAAGAGCTGCTAAGCGGAATGTAGCCATTGCTTTGCGGAATCGTTGGCGCAGAATGCAGGTAAAGGCAGATATAAAAGCAGATATAACGCCGAATAATATCCTGATGATTGGTGCTACAGGGGTCGGTAAAACAGAAATTGCAAGAAGGCTAGCTAAGATTGCTAGTGCTCCTTTTGTGAAAGTAGAAGCTTCTAAGTTTACAGAGGTGGGCTATGTAGGTAGAGACGTAGAGGGCATGGTGAGGGACTTGGTAGAGCAAGCAGTGAGTATGGTAAAAGCTATTCGAGAAGAGGAAGTGAAACAGAAAGCGATGCAACAGGTGGAGGATATTATCGTAGATGCGGTGATGCCACCCGTCAATAGAATGTCGAGCGACCTAGACATAGAGCCTCATACAGCGTCCGCTGCAGAAGATAGTTTGGAGCACAATGAACGAACCAGGGAACGATTTAGGGAGAAGATAAGAAGTGGAGAGCTTGATGAACGAAAGATTGAAATTGCTATGAATGCACCTAACTCTATGGGAATCGGTATGATAGGAGGCGGTCTGGTAGATGAAGCTTCACTTGGCAATTTACAAGAGATGTTTAGTAGTATGCTCCCTAAAAAGTCGAAAACTAAGAAAGTAACGATTGCTGAGGCTAAGCAACTGTTATTGCCAGAGGAGATTAGTAAGCTCATCGATATGGATGCCATTAAAGAAGAAGCGCTAGGACGAGCTGCGTACACGGGCATTATCTTTATTGATGAGATCGATAAGATAGCTAGTAGCACCCATAAAGGAAGTGGGCCTGATGTAAGCAGGGAAGGGGTACAGCGAGATTTGTTGCCTATCGTAGAAGGCAGCAATGTCAACACCAAATATGGAGTGATCAGCACCGAGCATATTTTATTTATAGCAGCAGGTGCCTTTCATATATCCAAGCCATCGGATCTTATTCCTGAATTTCAGGGTAGATTTCCGATTCGGGTAGAGTTAGATAGCCTCACCAAAGAAGACTTTTGCCGCATACTCCAAGAACCCAAGAATGCATTGACTAAACAATACAAGGCATTGTTTGAAGCAGAACAGGTTCAACTGACTTTTGAAGAGGGAGCGGTAGAAGAGATAGCCGACAAAGCATTTAGTCTCAATGAACAAATAGAAAACATAGGAGCTAGGAGGTTACATACGGTGATGAGCCATCTGTTAAATGAATTTTTATTTGATATGCCCGATCAAATAGGCCCCCACCAAGAAGTGAAGATTACCAAAGAACTAGTTAATGAGCGGTTAGCAGAATTGGTCAAAAACAAAGAGTTGAACGAGTATATTTTATAGATATATGGAGCTTGCTAGGCCTATTGGTATATTTGATAGTGGGGTAGGTGGGTTAACTGTAGCGCGCGCTATCAAGGATATACTTCCCAATGAACCGATCTATTATATAGGTGATACAGCTAACTTGCCTTATGGAGATAAGACTACTGTGCAGATACAATCTTATGTTCAAAAGATTGTGGATGTCCTACTAAAACAACAATGCAAG
The DNA here is from genome assembly GCA_964652695.1 of uncultured Cytophagales bacterium. Taxonomy (GTDB): domain Bacteria; phylum Bacteroidota; class Bacteroidia; order Cytophagales; family Amoebophilaceae; genus Amoebophilus. The sequence continues at coordinate 1,451 of CAZZEE010000139.1, read as the reverse complement.
GTCATTGTGATTGCTTGTAATACTGCTACTGCAGCTGTAGCTGATCTATTAGAGGAACAGATAGGCTCTCAGGTTCCTATTCTGAATGTGGTAGATCCTGTGATTACTTATATCAAGCAGGCTTATGTAGAGAAAAGATTAGCTCTCATCGGTACACAGTATACAATAGATTCTAATTTTTATGCCCGCAAGTTCCAAGATGCACAGGTCCGCACTCAACTCCAATCCTTAGCAACGCCTTTGCTGGTACCCATGATTGAGGCTAATGTATATGAAGCTCCTATTGTAGAAGGGTATTTGTCGGATCTTTTGTTAGGAGATATGGCAGGGCTTATCTTGGGTTGTACGCATTACTGCCTCATCCAAAGCCAGATATCCCAATACTATCACAACCGGATAAAATTGATCAATGGCGCACATCTTTTAGCTTTACAATTGCAAGAACTGCTGATTAGTCAGAAGATAATTAATCTTGCTCCAACCGTGCATCAAGATCATTTCATGGCTACTAAGCTCACTGCTGGTTTTCAACTCATGACCCAAAGACTATTTGGGGAAAAGGTTTCTTTGGTAAGGCTTCATGGGTAATTTACATCTTTTGCTGTCATGGCGAGGGCCCCAGTACTTATAACAATCTATGTGCGTGTGGGGCCAGGGTTAATTCTTGCCCATCCATCATGGCTTACAGTTACAGTAACGACCATGGCTGTCCTGAAGGACCCATCGTTGCATAAAGCCTGTGATCGACCATGCGCTTACAACTAACTTGAATACTTACGCTGGAAAGAAGAGCTTGGCTTCTACGGCTATCCACTTCATTGGGGTCAAGTCAATGAGTGTCATCAGCTTAGAATTTTAACAGTAACAAGATGACAAAAATTAAAGTTATTTTTATCAATTTTCCAACGCTTGCTCAAACTGTGCTACTAGTTCTTTGTCTTTTGGTTCCAAACCATTGATCATCTCAAACAATTTTAATTTATCGAGCATAGAAAGACGTTCTGGATGCTGTGCCACTTTGAGTAGTAGATTCTCGTTCTCTTTTTTTAAGTAAAGTATAATATTAATTAAATGAGCTTGTGTTGGTTTATCATATGTAGTTAAGTCATTTAAAAAGTTTTTGTCTTGGGTTGGATCAGATATAGCTTTTAGGATTTCTAAGAAGGCATCTCGATTTTCTGGTTTAAGTTCCTTGATACTGGTTTCAAAGTCTTTTCTACCAGCTGGGTTGGATATTACATTGAATTGTTGTTGCCAATCCTTACTTAAAGGGGTGCGTGATCCTTGGGGATCTTTGTAAGCTTGATCATTGATGGGTGTTGGATCTCCACAGCCTAGGCAACCTAAAAAGCAAGCTAAAATAATACTAAGACAAATCTGTTTCGTAGACATACGTTATAATAGACCTTCTGCGAAAAGATTTTAAGGTAGAAAAAAGTGGCCATAAGAGG
>CAZZEE010000138.1:0-3825 GCA_964652695.1 uncultured Cytophagales bacterium | reverse complement strand
TTATTTCTACAAACTTAATAATAAGCTGTCTATAGTGATTTAACAATACCGGAAAAATTATTCCTCACCCGGCAATAGCCGAGTGATTCTTGGTGTCTTTTTAGCATGACTACACATAAAATCAAATAAGATCTATCGATACATATACCAGTAAACTATTACAAACGATAGCCGTATGGATGGTATTGTCTAGTTGCTTTAAATGTTGCTGGAAAAGAAATAGTACACATTCAAAGCCTCCACATCATGAGACAACGCTTCCTAGCATGGAAAACTCTTTACAAGCATATGCTCTGTCAGAATATCCCATACCCACCCTCAGTGATCTACTCATAGAAGCATCTAGCCAATATTACAGTATCATTAAATCGCATGTAAAATTTATCCAACCAAGTACATCACCCACCAGCATCTTACACTTAGAAAGCCAATTGGGGATTTTACAAGATACCTATGAATCACTTCGCTCACCTTTGCTGCAAGCAGATTATCCAGAAAGCATGGACAAGTTGAATCAAAAGCTTCAAGCAGTACAAGCTATTCAAATTAAACAACAGACAATGATCTCCGAATGTGCCGCGCAGCTTAAAAAGGTTCCAACTCAACTAGCTTCCCAAGAAGAAAATTTGTTTTTGCAGGCCCAACAAGAACTGTGTACCCAAATTTCCAGTCTATGTAGTCAACTCATCAAAAACCTAGAAGAGGCTAAAAAGAACATTCTGGTAGTAGTAAATTAAACGAAAAACTTCTGGAACTATATAAACTACAAGCTGGGTACTACGAAAAAAATTCAAAGCTAGAGAAAAGAAAAATAGTTAATTGTTCGTCGCATAGGTAATCAAAAATGGGTACCATGTGCACCCCCTTTTTTATTTGATACAATCACCCGCTCAATCCATTTCCTCTATCACCCATCTTTTGTACAAATCTGGCCGACTTTGCTTGGTTCTTTCCAAAGCAGTTTGGTATTCCCATTCTTGAATAGCTTTAGTATTGCCGGAGAGCAAGATATCAGGCACCTTCATCCCTTGATAGTCATAAGGACGGGTATACACAGGAGGAGCTACCAGATTGTCTTGAAAAGAATCGGTCAAGGCAGAAGTCTCATCAGACAGTACACCAGGTATAAGCCTCACTACCGTATCTACCAAGACAGCTGCTGCTAATTCACCGCCTGATAATACATAATCTCCTATGCTAATAGACCGGGTCACCAAATGCTGTCTCACCCGCTCATCCACCCCTTTATAATGCCCACACAAGATCAATAAATTATCCTGCATAGATAACTGGTTAGCTAACTGCTGAGTAAGGGGCTCGCCATCCGGCGCCATATAAATAACTTCTTGGTAGTTGACTGCCTCTTGTAAATGCGCTATACATCGCGCAATGGGCACAATAGACAGTACCATGCCTGCTGCACCTCCGTAGGCATAATCATCTACCTTCTTGTGTTTATCGATGCTATAATCTCGCAGATCATGGATATGTAGCTTTAACAGATCGCGTTCTATGGCTCGCCGCAAGATAGAATGGGCAAAAGGGCTTTCTAGGAGTTTGGGCACACAGGTGAGGATATCAATGCGCATGATGTATATTTATCACTCGGCTAGAGCTGAGCGACTTTTTTTGCGGTTTAGGGGGTTAGGCACACCAGTAAGGGTATCAATGTGCACATGTACATTATTCGTCACTCGGCTAGAGCCGAGCGACTGGGTTTTTGGGAGTGTCAAGAATGAGCTCCTGACACCACAGTGGCGAGAAGGGGAGTCGAACCCCCGACCTCCGGGTTATGAATCCGACGCTCTAACCAACTGAGCTACCTCGCCGATAAGCGGCTATATTACGAACTTTTAGGTTACAGGTAACTATTATTTGGATATTTCTTTACAAATTTAAGCTTCTCATGAAATTATTGACATACTAGCAAATGACATTTATAAAAAACACAGATAAGATCATTGTATTCCCCTTTATCAGACTATTTGTATTGGTCCTTTCAGTGACCGTATTCATCATGCTCATGCAGTTTTTCTTAATATGGCTTGATGAGCTCATCGGGAAAGACCTAGGACTTTGGGTTTACCTACAACTCTTCTTGTATTTTGGCATCAATGCCACACCGGTTGCTTTCTCATTGGCCACCCTGGTAGCATCGTTAATGGTCTTGGGGAATTTGGGAGAACAACTAGAGCTTACAGCTTTAAAAAGTGCAGGAATTCCTTTCTTACGGGTACTGCGGCCTTTGTTCTTCGTGGTAGGGCTACTGAGTTTGTTCGTTTATTTTTCGAATGGGTATCTAGTACCCAAAGTAACCGTTAAAGCCCATACGCTTTTATATGACCTTCGCAAAAAGAAGCCATCGATAGCCATCAAAGAAGGGGTTTTCTATAATGGCCTCCCTGACTACAGCATACGAGTAGCCAAAAAGCTACCTGACCAGAAAACGCTAGAGGACATTATCATCTATGACCATACGAACAACAAGGGGAATGTACATATGACGGCAGCAGCATCTGGACAGCTCACGAATTCTTCGGATGGACGATATTTGATCATCGAATTATTTAGTGGTTATAATTACATGGAACAACAACCTAACAAAAAAGATAAGCGTAATTCAGAAAAAATAATCCAGCCTATCATCCCAGACTTCTATCGAACTAGTTTTAAAGCCCAGAAGGTCATGATCGACCTAGATTCTTTTAAGCTAACCCGTACGAGTGAGAAGTACTTCGCCTACTACCATAGCACCAAGACCACACGTGAGCTCATCAAAGATATTGTAGAAATGAAGAATAAGCTCAAAGACACACAACAGGTAGTGATCAACAGTATGCAACAACACTACCAGCTACCTGCACCAGAGCATATTGCTTCACCGGATAGCACGGTAGATACTAAATCACCCAATACGGCAGATAGTATGTCAGCTCATGCCGCTGTGGAAAATAGTTCAAATGTTACCTCACTCCCAGCGGATTCCTCAACACATGTTATCGCATCTAGCCTCAAAGAGGATAATATCTCATCTACGCCATCCCATCATCATGCTGAAGATAGGCCAGCATCTACCCAACCAGATAGCTCTTCATCTCACCTCCTCATCCAGGACTTGGCTCATCGTCCTGATCGTCAGGAAATTATTCAAAAAACATTACGGAAAGCTAGGGACTTTAAGTATCAAATAGAATCAGATATCAACCAGCTGGTTACTGTGAACCGTGAGTTAAAAGAATTCCAATTGGAGCAAGGCAAACGCGCTGCCTATGCAATAGCTTGCCTCATTATGCTGTTGATAGGTGCTTCTTTAGGTGCACTCATTAAAAAGGGAGGGTTAGGTGTGCCACTGCTTATCTCTACTGTATTTATACTCCTATATTATGTGGTTGACATCTTTGGTACTAAGTGGACTAAGATAGGAATCATCAGCCCCACCCTGGGAGCGTGGGTCTCTAATTTGATCTTGACCCCTTTTGCGCTTTTCTTCTTATGGCAAGCTCAAAAAGACACTCGTCTACTCGATAGAGATGCTTATAGAATTAGATGGAGAAGGACAAGGAAACGCACACTAGATACCAATTAACTATATCGAAAAGCTGAGGTAACTACCAAGAAGAGATCGTGGAAATTATTGCACAAGCTTATGCCTGGCAAATAATATGCATGTTTGGTTATAATAGACTTCTTGCGTAATTACCACCAACACACGAACCATGCTTCCTGGATCCCAGCTTTCGCTGGGATGACAGCAGTGGTACAAGATGTAAGTAGTTGATGCTTAAGAAATGTATCAAGCTACAAGTAAAAGAGAAATTTTTATTT
>CAZZEE010000137.1:0-3828 GCA_964652695.1 uncultured Cytophagales bacterium | reverse complement strand
AAACCAATATCCTTCTTCATATCCTTCTTCATAACGCAAGCCCCGTTATGGCAAGGTCCATGCAGCCACAGCAACCGGCTTCTGTCTTAGCTACCATACAAGAGCTGCCGGGCTATACTCCCCATCCAGATAGCAGCTGGCCATCCTTACCTGCTGCAGCTACTCAAAAATTGCCCCAAGCAAGTGCTATGACCGTACCAGATGACCCTACCTATAACCTACCAGTTAATGAGGCCCCAAACGAGAATCATCCCACAGCAGACAATACTTCTTACCCGTCCGCACCAGCTATTGAAGCAGTCAAGTTTACTTGCTTACCCCCCCTGGTCCGTAGTACTGTACCCGTAGATCCATCCAAGTTCTATGGATCCCCTTACTTCTTACGTCATGTAGGTTTAGATCCAGGACAACGGGGCACACCCGCTAACCCATTACGCTTCCTAGGAGACCCTTTCTATGAGTCTAGGATCATCAGTGACGCCATCCAGAAGGCGACAGCGCGCCAATTGCTCTACGAAGACGTGGCTACTCCAGAAGAACAAATCAAGGTACTGATCGACAACACAGCAGCCATTGCTAAAGATTTGAAGGTAGGTTTAGGTGTAGCCCTGAGCAAAGAGCAGATCAACAACTTGAAAAAAGACATCCTTTGGTATGAAGAAAAAACAGTCAAAGGTCAGCAAGTATTAGTTCCTCAAGTATACCTAACCAAAGAGACCATTACCAGCCTACGATCCAAACCCACCGGCGGTATTCGTAGTGGCGGCAAGATGACCCTCAACGTACAAGAGAAACTGACTAACACCGGTACCATTAGTGCTAAAAAGGAAGTAACCATACGTGCCCAAAGCCTGCACAACGAAAGCTTTGGGAATACCCAAGCCACCATCCAAAGCACCAAGGGAGGCGTAGACCTGGTCACTCAAAAGAACATAGATAATATCAGCGGTAAGATTGCAGGAGCTAAGGATACAAAAATCATCAGTACCGAAGGTGCCATCCACAATACAACCAAGCTATTGAACGAGAGCACCCTCCACATGCAGGCTAGCATCGAGTCAGGAGGTAAGCTCATCGTGCAAGCCAAAGAAGACATCGTCAACACAGCAGCCAAGCTGAAGGCCGTAGGAGATGCGACCATCAAATCCGAGACAGGAGATACGAAGTTCATGACGCAAGAGGTTAAGAAGAAAACCACGACCAGTAGTAGTAGCAATAGGGATGGGTTCTGGAGTAGCAAGCACGAAAGCAGCACCACCACCAAAAACAAGACCGAGCATGCAGTCAGTGAGCTGGAGATAGGAGGAAATGCAACCCTGAAAGGAAGAGACATCACCTTCATGGGCACCAAAGCCACTGTAGGCAAAAACATGCATCTAGATGCCAGCCGCAACATCAATGCCCTAGCCATCCAAGACATAGAAGAGACCACCAGAACAAGTGTAGAACACAAAGAAGGGAGAGGACTATTCACCAGCAAATCCACTACCAAGACCCAGAGCAGCACCCATCGAGAATCAACCAGCACAGGAATTGACTTCAAGATAGGCGGTACTTTGAGCGTTGAAGCAGGCGGCAATGCAGACTTTGAAGGCGCTAATGTAGTAGCCAAAAAAGTGCAGATGAAAGTGGAAGGCGAGACGACCATCCGCAACGCTTATGATGAGACGACCCATGAGGAGCGGAGCAGCGTAGACAAAAAAGACGAAGCCCTGTTTGGATTATTCAAAGACAACAACGGGAAGAAAAACCATAGCCAATCTTATGATAAGAAAGCAACCGGTAACACTTGGAAAATAGAAGAGCAGTTTGAAGTAATAGGAAAAGGCAATGTAACTACGCAAGCCATCAACTTAGACGCCCATCAGTTCCACATAGAATCCACCAAAGGGAATGTGTTTGATAAAGCAGCAGAGGAAGTACATGAGTCAGCACAAGAGGTACATACCTATTCTGAAAGACAAGGATTGTTGTTTGCAAAAAAAGATGACGTTCAGTGGAAAGGAGAAGAAGGAAGAGTCAGCATCAAGCTACGAGAGAAAAAAGAAGAGACAACCCAGACAAAAGATAATAATACCAGCGCCCACAGCTCCAGTTTCAAAACCCACGCCAAGGTAGTGAAGACAGTAGATGGAAAAGAAGAACTTGTACAAGGCCATGGCACCTTCAAATCGGCCCAGCAAGTAGTATTGGAAGCAACAGAGACAGACATCCAAGGAAAGTTGTCCCTCCAAGGCCAAGAAGGAGTATCTATCCTAGCCAAAAAGGAGACAGATCGGCATGAAGAACATACAGAGACCTATACCGAGACATGGAGTCTAGGGCTGAAGAACAGCATAGTAGCAGCAGCCTATCAAGGGAAGGCAGTGAAAGAGGCCCTAGAAGCAGAGGAGAAAACCATTCGAGCCTATAGCAACTACAGAGACCAGCTGAAAGAAGCCAAGGCGCTATATGAGAGCAGACAGATCACTAAGGAAGACTATGAAGCAGTGAAGGAAGAAGAGAAATTTCACCTGATGGCCACAGCAGCAGCGACGTTAGCAGTAGGTAGCAAGACCAAGCAGTTTCTCTCCACTACAGCTAATGCCATTAAAACAGCAGGTGCCACAGCAGGCTTTAGTGTCGATTTGCAAGCAGACATCCGCAAGACCGTGGACCAAGTTTTGAACTTGTCCGAGAAAGCTAAAGGAAGCAAGATCAAGACCCAGCAATTGGAGGTAATTACCGAGAAGACCTTCCAAGTGGTAGGAAGCCAAATCGACTCAGCAGAGAGCGAGATTACGGCTAAGGATATGGAAGTGAAGTCTTTTGTAGGGAAACAAAGCAGCGAAAGTAGCGGCAATAGCAAAGGAGGACATGCGACAATAGACACCAATCTATCTTTTGATGTCAATTTGAATGCAGAGACAAGAGAAGGCAAAAGCAAAGGTGTACAACATGCCCATAGCCACTTAAATCTAGGGAAAACGAAGCTGCACATAGAGAAGGATCTGACTATTAAAGGAAGTCAAATGAAGACCAGCACGCTGGAAGGGACAGTAGGTGGTCAAGTGCATATAGAGACCCTATTAGATACCAACAAAGGCAATCACCAAACCATAGGAGTCAATGCAGGCATAGGCCTCAGGCCAGGGGGAGGGAGCACCAGTTTGGGAGGCAATTATGGCCAAGGGGCCCAAGACAGCCAGTGGACAGAAGTACAAGCAGGGTTAACATCTAGTGATGGGTTTAAGTTAAAGGTAGCAGGCAAGACCACGCTGGTAGGCGGAAACCTAGGCTCTGAACAAGTAGGCAAGACAGATTTACAGACCCAAGAGATCATTCGACAAGACGTAGACATCCACAAGAAGAGCATTGACTGGGGTGTAAGCGGGAACCTAAACAATACGTATACATCAGGTCATGAGCCTAAAGTAGGCGGAAAGGGAGACATCCACTATAACCGTAGCCATGCGCGTCAAAAGCTAGTGAGCAGCGTAGGGGGAAGCAGTGAGGCGCCCATTGACTACCTAAACACCCAAAGTGAAGTGAAAGTAGATAGCGAAATGGCGGTGTTGGCGTATGACTTAGCAACAGATGCAGGGAAGGTGGGAAAGGAGGTAATCGAAGACAGTAAGGTGATCTATACAGCAGCAGAGGATATTACGCTAGCAACTGTCAATTCATATAGACATGAAAAAGGGGCTATAGGTACGGTAAAGGATTTGCAAAATGTATTTGTAGATCTAGGAACTATTACCAGTCTAGCCCAAGACCAAGAGCATGCCAAGAAGATCAATAATGCCACTGAGTTAAACGAGCGAGAGTTAGAGCAAACAGTTGATGGCC
>CAZZEE010000136.1:0-3884 GCA_964652695.1 uncultured Cytophagales bacterium | reverse complement strand
TTCTCTTCCCCCAAGGCACGCTGCTCATTTTTTTACGCCATTTTTCCAAAGGCGGGTTGCGAGGCTGCGCAGCCTCGCAATGACGGCTACGTAACTCTTTTACTCACAAGCGTGAACGGGTACATAAAGTTTAATTTTTCAACTTAACACCAAAGTAATAGTCAAAGGTGCATGCAACTTAGTACCTGGCAATATAGATTGTGATCGTACATATCCACTGGCAGGGCCTTGGGTTCTAACCTGTATTCCTCGGTTCTCTAGGATAAAGAGCGCATCTTTGAGGTTCATGCCGATGACATGAGGCACCTGGGAAGTTGTAAATGTATCTTGTGTTCTCCATCCCCAAGATTCTCCTTGTTGGGTGACCTGCATCCACCTTTTCCCTGCTGATGTGGAGGGTCGAGGAAGTTGCAGCCCCAGTCCCTTGATAGTGATTAACCAATCTTTCTGGTGAACTACCCGGCCTGTGGGAGGTAGTATAGGTACTTTTTTAGCAGCTATAGCTGAAAAACAAGGTGCTGCTACTAAGTCCTTAGCTGCCAACCGATCAGCAATCTCTTTGACCACAGGTGCAGCCACCTGTCCCCCAAAGTGGAATGTAGCTCCTTTGGGGTCATCTATCACCACCATACAGCTGTACCTAGGCTTGTCTGCTGGGAAATACCCAACAAAAGAAGCAGAAGTAGCATTTCCATATCGTCCATTTTCTAGCTTATTGGTCGTACCCGATTTGCCTGCTATCTTATAAAAACCATGCCGAAACTTACTAGCTGTTCCTCGCTCTACCACACCCTCTAGCATTACCTTCAGCTTGCTGAGGGTTGACTCTGAGCATATTTTATTGCGCAGAACATAAGTCTTAAAGGTCCGGATTGTCTTATTCGCTTGTTTAATTTCCTTGACTAGGATAGGTTGAATCATAGAACCCTGGTTGGCTACCGCGTTATAGAGTGTCAGTATTTGCAAGGGCGATAACTTCAACTCATATCCAAAAGACATCCAGGGAAGCGTTACTTTGGTCCAACCGGGCTGTTTAGGTTGCTTGATAAAAGGGACACCTTCTCCTTGCAATTGCATGCCCAGGGGCTTATGGAGCCCTAGTTGATGAACATAATGAATGAACCGCTCCGGTTTCTGACTAAAGACATTATCTACTAGCTTGGCGATCCCAATATTAGATGATTTTTCAAATACTTCTTGCAAGGTCAGTACGCCATAGCCGTCTGCTTTGGTGTCGTGCAAGGTAAGCCCATAGAACTTAAATTTACCATCCCCCGTATCTATGGTATCTGTTGGTTGCAGGTTCGTCTCTTCTAATAATGCCAGCATAGAGACTAGCTTAAAACTAGAACCTGGTTCTGTCGTTCCATGGCTTCCGACCGCATAGTTATAGATTTCTTGGTATTGATTCGGAGCCACCCTGCCTAGGTTGACCATGGCTTTGATTTCCCCTGTACTAACCTCCATTACTATCACCGTACCGTAATTAGCTTGGCTTTGTTGTAAGACCTTTAAAAGGCTTGCATGCGCCACGTCTTGCAAGTGAATGTCCAGGGTAGTGATTAAATCATAGCCATGGATAGGGTTCTTGGTGCTACTACTAGGGATCATCTTCCAGTTACCTCCCGTCAGCTTTTGATACAAAGCTTTGCCTGGAATACCCCGCAGGTCTTTATCAAAACTCCATTCAAGCCCTACCCCTTCTCTGCCTTTGTTGATAAATCCTATGGTTCTAGCACCTAGCTCTTGGAAAGGCTTAAAGCGTTTTTCTGCTTTTTTAAACAAAACACCCCCCCGAAAGCGTCCTTCTCGGAAGATAGGCCATTGGCTCATTTGCTTCTTTTCCTCATAGGCGATCTGCTTATTATTTAATAAGAGATATCTCTTTTTGCTTTTGCGTGCTTGGGTGATAAGCAATTGATAAGCCTGTGGAGATTTATCATGATAAAAGCTAGCTAGCTGACCACTGAGTCCAGCTATTTGATCTCGAAAGAGTGCATTGTCTGCTATACAAGGGTCCATGGCTACCTCGTAAAAGGGCAATGAAGTAGCTAGCAGACTTCCATCTTGGGCATAGATATTTCCACGACTGGGTTGAATAGGTCGAAATGCGAGCGTAGCCTCTTGGGCTAGGTGCTCCCATTTTTTACCCTGAAAGAACTGTATATGGACCAATTTTCCAATGGCGGCTAACCCAAAAGCGAATAACCCTAAAAAGGCAAGCCGGGTTCGAAGCAAGATGATCTGCTTAGCATCCATTTATTTATTTTTATTAAGCTTAATTTTAAAGGGTGGTTCATTAGGTTCAACGATGCCCAGTGGAGCGACACGCTTAGCTACCGTAGACTGTTTACTAGCTAACATATATTCAGACTTCAACGAGATGAACTCTACGCGCAAGTTTTCTATTTCTTGTTCTAAGTTTTCTGCTTGACGGGCAGTCCGCTCATAGTAATGGGTATTGCCCACGTAGATAATTCCTAAGAGGAATCCATAGAAGATGATGGGTAGGTAACGGGTAGGCAAGCCATCGATAAACAGTTGACTCAGCGGTACTTTCTTTTCTACATAGGTGAAAATTCCACCTTTCTTTTGATCGGGTTTGGATTTATATACGTTTTTAGTCATAATAAAGTAACAGCATCTCCTGAAAGAACTAGGAGCGATAAAGGCAAGATAATTGTTTTTGATGGATAACACTGGCATCGAAGAAGAACTTCCGCACCAGCTTGGGGCCACTCCCGCCCTTGATGAGAAACGAACACATGACAGGCTTGAACCCGGTTGCCGCATTCACTTCCGTCACTGCGATTGCCGCGGTCGCTATTCGCTCCCTCGCATGACAACGAAGGCTGTGGCAGTCCTTTGCAATGACGGGGCTCATTGTTGTATGGGCTGTGGATTATAGTTAAGAAGATTTACAAGTTACTTCATGGACGAGACTATGTTGCGAATTTGTGCTTCCAAGCTTGCTTCATCCATTAATTCTTTCTTGGTCGTGAATGTTATTCCATTATTATCCATCTGTGTGTTATACTGACCTTTCAGAACAACATGGTTTCGATTATATCCAGATATTAATAGCGGGTCGAAAGAATCATCACTATAAGTACCCGATCCTGTAATATGAAGCCTAACATAGACTAAATTTCCTCCTGCTTTTTGAGAGGCTTGTTTTGATGATTCTTTTAAATAGTGATCTATTCTTGTAATAACATTCAAAAAATGAAAAACAATCAAAGGTGATGAAGAGCTAGAAAAATCTTCACCATTATATTTCTTTGCGCCTAGTTTATCTTGCAGGGCCTTCAAAAACGGTAAGTCCCCGTCCTGATAATCAAAATAAACCAAAATCTCTTGCTTGTTTGAATATTCATAGGAAACTGGTTTTCCCATAGGAGAATTATTGTACCATATTTGTAAGTTAATCTGTACTTTTTGTTCACCATGAGGTTCTAGCTGTAGATTTATTGGCTGGTTTAGGGTGGGCTTGTCAATAAAAGTAGTGGGTATTCCCTGCTGAGTTTTTATTACTGCTTGGGTGGGAGTAGTTGTTATCTTTACTTGTAATAATTGATTATCGATCGGTGCTTGGCCATCTTGTATAACTTGAAAGGAGATGGACTTGTCTTTGTTAGATAATAACACAGGTCCCAGGGGAACTAATTTAATTTTTACATCTTTGGGGGCAGGTTTATATTTCTTCGTGAACTCTTCGCTCTTGGTTGTTTGAGTCCCATTTTGAACCTCTAACCAACTCGTGATCGTCACTTCAGCGGCTTTATTAAAGTCTAATCTACCCACATCTATCCGCTTTTTTTGTTGTGGAGCTAACTTGCCTATGGGAACTTCGAAAAAGGATATAACCTTATTTTGTTCATCTC
>CAZZEE010000135.1:0-3884 GCA_964652695.1 uncultured Cytophagales bacterium | reverse complement strand
GGGGATTGCCAAAAAGTAGGGCCCTGGGCAGAGAAAAGGACCTTAGAAACCATTAGTAGTAAGCTTAAAAGCAAGTTGACTAGCATAAAAAAGGAAAAACCCTCCTAAAACTAGTCCTAACTCACTTCTTAAGGAGTAACTAGTTAGTCTTGGCTTAGGTTCTTATCATGGATGGTTTATCAGTTGACTTTAAACTCAACTACTACTTTTTATCCTTATTGATAGCAGGAAACTTAACAGTATCAATTTTACCAAGCACAATATCTCCTGTAAAATCTTGAAGCTGTAAGTTACGTATCACTTGTTCTTCATCATTCTGTTTAGTAAATACTAGGTTGGCTTCGATAAAATCATCTTTTTTAAGCTCTTTTGCTAAACCCAAATCTCCTAGTGTTTTACCAACTACATCTTGATCATTGAGCTGAAGAGAAGTACCACTAGGTAACTCAGCCACTATTACAAATTTGGCTACTTCCGCTTTAGGCAATCTTCTCATAGAAGCAAGCACAATACTTAAATCAATAGGCATTTTTTGAACATCTACACTACTTGGTTCAGCAAGCGATGCTTTCATAGTAAAACGAGGTGTTTTTGTCCAAGTGATTTTCTTAGGCTTACCCATGGGTCTTCCATCGTAAAACAACTGTAGTGTAATATCTACCACCTGATTAGTGAATCGCCTTAAGTATACACTCACTTTTTTTGACTCCTTTCCTTTAATTTCTCCCCATCCAGTTACAGCACCATCTATAAACCTAGTTTTCCCTGGATTAACAAGTTCACTGTCTAACTTAATAGCATCTCTGGAATGATTAGTTAGCTGTAGTTTTATCTCTTTTTTAGTAGCTGTTTCCAGACCTTGATTAACAATGTGGTAATAAATTTTTTCACGGTTAGCTCTCACCCTTATAGGTAAGTCACTTGCATCTGCAAAATCTAGTTGTACATCTGGTACCCAACTTATCTTTTTAATATCTCCCATTTGCACGCCATCATATAACAACTGTAAGCTAAAGGTGGTTTGACGACTGCCATTCTCAGGAGCTAATTTTAAGCTAAGTGTATTTGAAGTAGTGTTAGCAGTTAACACTACTGTTTCAGGTAACTCAAAAGACTTCTTTCCACTAACTGCTAATATTTGTCCTTCAATGGTTACTTTTTTAGAACCTGCTATTTTTTTTACTTGAAGTCGTACTTTTTTAGGATCCGCTTGGGTAGTACCTTTATTTTGTACTTGATAGCTTATATCCATGGGATTAGATCCTTGGAGCTCTAATCCACTAGTGATGACCAAATCTAATTGTACGTCTGATTTTTTCCAATTGATTATCTTAGTAGAACCTGTATGCTGACCTTTATAATACAAGGCTACTTCAAATTGAAGCTCTTCCTTATTTTTAGGTTTAAAAACTAAATTGACAGCTTCTACAGCTGTGCCTCCAGCTATCTCTGCATTCGCTTCTACCTGTAATAGTTCGTTTAACTCAACTTTATTGTTATTAATTTTACCTGTAGATCCTTTCTGTTGCTTAATTTGTACTATTATTTTATTTTTTTCAGCTAAATCTTCTCCCTCATTTTTTATTAGCAAGTTTACCGGTATGGCATCACTTGGGTTCCCCCCTATATATAAAGGGCTAGGATCTTCAAAGGTTATTTTTATATTTTCCTGTTCACATTTTAGGATTTGCTGACCTCCCACTTGTTTACCATTGAGCATTATAGCAAATATAATTTCTGCACTAAGTTTACTCCCTAAGTTTAAATCTAATTGGCTAGTTTTCGACCCATCTACCTTTAAGTTATCGATAATTAAATTACCATCATTTCGTCCATTCAATTCTACTCCATCGGGTGCCTGATAAGTTAATGATAAATTATCCTCTTTGTTCACCTTATCTTTCCCTGTATTAATTATAGTATAGGTAATCTTTTGCGTGGTTTTATCATAACTCAGTGCGAGCTCTAGCTGAATAGCTTGTGCAAACCATTGTACTGAGCCATACCCTACATTTATACCAGCTTTCTGAAAATTAAAGTTAAGATTGGCTGCGGATTGGCCTTGTGGATCAGACACTTGGAACGAGATAGGAGCTACTATAGTACCTGGCTGGATTATATCCTTGGTGGCCAATAATTCAGCTAAAGTTACCTGGCTAGTATGTTTTCCACCCACCTGAAAAGTAGCTGGATAATCGGTGTTGCAGGAAACTATGATATCTACTGGATTCACAGGAGATTCCTCCACCTTGATCGTAAAGCTGCCTGGTGTATCACCCAGGGCTGGAACAACCTTATCTACCGACAATTTTATTGGTTGAGAAGGTAATTTCAGGAACCACTTGACCGTTTCTGTTCCCAAAACATTTTCACTACTGGCATCCAACAACTGCAATTGGGCAATTATTTCAGTAACTTGAGGGCCAGGCACAAAATGAAGCTGAATCGTTTCTGCTTCATTAGGATTTACCTCCTCTTTTTGAATAAGTTCATTCAATAAGGTATCTATACTAGGTTCAGTTATTTTTTGCGCTTTTGCAGTAGTATATCCAAAACCACTTCCTGATCCTTGCTGGCCTGTATGTGTCTTTTGCTCGGTGATAGTAGCTTTAAGCTTAAACTTCGCCAACGAGGCTGTAGTACTATTTGTAGCGTTATTTTTAATCAATAGTTGTAGCGTTCTGTTCGGTTCCTCTAAAAGATTGGTATTAACCTGTAAAAGTAAATTTGCCTTGGTAGCTACCCCATCATTACATCCGCCACATGCAGCCATGTGCAAGGCGCTTAGTAAACTGATGTATAAGAACGAACCTGGCAAATTGCAAGTAATTTTTAGCTTTTTAATTGGACTCATAGCTTTTGATCCTAGAAAGATTATGTTGAAAATGACAATAGTGTATGATTTGTGTTAAGTTTTGCCATGTGCAACACCAGGGCATTTAGCCACTTAGCCTAACAACATGTTGGGCAATTATAACTACCATGCATACACAACTGCTTATTGGAATATAAGCATACATTTTCAATTTTCCAGGGTGTATTGTCAGATTTTTTATCATACAAACACTCCTGTTGTGTATAACCCCTTCTTTAAAAGATAAAACTAGTATATATCAGGATAGATCTATTGACTAATATTCAATCATTCAAAGCGCATACATTTAAATTATGATAACTGTGTGTCTTTCTTAAATACCTTCCAAACGTCCTTGGATAATCTGGTTACTGGTTTTATATTAAGAGTAGGCATTAAACTGGTTCTATTCTTATTGATTCATCCCCTAAAACATCCATTAGCAGTAAGCCAAATTTTTATCAATTTGTTGATTAAATCCAAACTTGTTAGGGTTTGGGGTTTCTGGAACATGTTGCCAATCAATATGTACGCCAATACTTTCTAATTTTTTGTATTTGGTAATGTGCAGAACGCTGTATTGATCTATACTTCCCCCGTGTGTTTGACGCGCATCATTAGTATGACGCGTAATGAGCTACTACACCACATATCATGTTGATGTATGGTGTTTCTGGCACTCAAATTTTCCAAGTCAAGTGGCGTGACAAAGAAAAAACCATATTTTGCTAGTTTCTAAGGAGTAGGTAACTCAATTAAATCCGCCAAAAAAACCGTCTTGACTAGGTCTCTCTAGAGAAAAGAGAAGTGAGGTAATAAAAAGCTAATCGAATTTAATTTAATAGACTTCTTTCAAAACCTCGCCAGATCTCAGACACACGCCCGCTGGATACTCGCCTTCAGGAGTATGACAAAATGGGGAGTTGTTGTAAGTGTTGTGGAAAAAGACGGAGAGTGTTGATACATAGATAGACACTCAATAAATATAGCGAAGTAGTGGATTATCTTCCATACCCTACAGGCCTACACA
>CAZZEE010000134.1:264-3893 GCA_964652695.1 uncultured Cytophagales bacterium | reverse complement strand
ACAAAGCGGTAGCAGGAATTAATTCCTGCTACTCCAAAATGTCTTTGCGAGGCCCTTGTGGCCTCGCAATCTCTTTGGTTTGTGCATGGGATGTTCATTTTAGCCATTTTTCCAGCAGCGTTGTACCCGGTCACGCCTATACCCAGAATAAAAATCTGAGAGTGGTTACCTAAAGATAGATTGATGGTTAAATGATAAAGGATACACACGCCATACCGTCATTGCGAGCCCCAAAGGGGCGTGGCAACCCCGTAAGGGCTCATCGCTGTGTAGGCCTGTAGGGTATGGAAGATAATCCACTACTTCGCTATATTTATTGAGTGTCTATCTATGTATCAACACTCTCCAAAATCTTTGTTTTTATCCAAAAATCGACACCCGACTTGCATAATTCGGCTACCAAGCGGATATAAAGCCACCTATATAGTAACCATAAATTATACTTTTACCGACTGGTTGGTAAATAAAACCTGTGTTTTTAGCTTATTTTAAGTAGTGGTACACCCGTGACCGCGTACAGCGATTTTTTTGCTTACTTTTTGCATGGTCGGCAAAAAGTAAGTCGCCGAAGGCAATCCTTAGTATAACAAGTTCCGTGCTCTTTTAAAAAATGTGTCGCTATCCAGGCGATCGTTAGGTGAAATAGGTAAGAGTGAACGTGTGCCTGCTATTTTTATCTAAATCCTAGATAACGTACGATGGATCGCCACGCCCCTCGCGAGTAAGAGGCTAGATAGCAGCCATGGCATTCGCGATAACGAGCATATACCTACTTCCCAATACAGAACTTAGAGAATAGTTCATCGAGCAAATTTTCTGTAGTTATCTCGCCTGTTATTTCTCCCAAATAGCCCAGCGCTCGCTTGATATCAACCATCAACAATTCGTTACTTAAATGCTGGGAAAGGCCTTGCAAAACATCTAATAAAGCCCCCCTACCCTTCACCAAGCTTTCATGATGCCGTGCATTAACTACAATAGTGTCTGTAGCAGCAATTTGGTCTAGTTGAAATAACTGGACAATGCGCTTTTCTATCTGATCGATGTGCTGTTGTTGTGCTGCTGCTATCAAAACAAAATCCTGCTGAGCCAGATTTTTGACTAAATCAGCCGGCGCTACATCTAGTTTATTACCAACCTTGATACAGGGTATGTTCAAGGTTGAAAGCTCTTCTAGGGTACTTTGAATAGAGGTCAAGGATTCTTCAGCTAGGTCAAAGATATAGAGTATCAAGGCAGCCTGTTGCATTTTTTCCCTAGCTCTAGCGATACCAATCGCCTCAATGGTATCGGTAGTATGTGCCCTTAAGCCAGCAGTATCAATAAACCTACAGACAACTCCACCTATATTTTTCTCAGCTTCTATCAGATCACGGGTCGTTCCAGGTATAGGCGATACAATCGCTCGTTCTTCTTGCAACAAAGCATTCAACAACGTAGACTTACCCGCATTAGGCTTACCTACAATGGCTATGGGAAGTCCCTTTTTAATCACATTGCCTACTTCGAAACTATGTATCAGCTGACTAATATGTTCAAGTAACCCTTGTACCAGTTTCTCTAATGAAGTCCTATCGGCAAAGGCCACATCTTCTTCCGAAAAATCTAGCTCGAGCTCTAAGAGTGCGCCTAGGTGAATAAGTTTTTCTCGGAGCACCTTCAACTGACTGGAAAAACCACCCCGCATTTGCTGTAGGGTTGTTTGATGTGCTAGGGCTGTATCTGCTGCAATCAGGTCTGCGACTGCCTCCGCTTGTACCAGGTCAAAGCGACCGTTTAAAAAGGCACGTTGGGTAAACTCTCCTGGTTTGGCTAATCGAGCACCTAATACAATCAACACTTGGATGATTTGTTGGGCGATATACATAGATCCATGACAAGAGATCTCTACGCTTTCCTCTTGGGTAAAGGACCTAGGAGCTTTAAAAAGAGCCACCAATACTTCATCCAGTACTTGCCCTTGATCCATCAAGGTACCCAAATGAATGGTATGAGAGGGTTGTTGGGTAAGGTCTTTTCCTTGAAAGATGTGATTGACCAAGCTAATAACACCTGTGCCTGATAGCCTGATCACAGCAATCGCGCTTTTACCAGGGGGCGTAGCTAAAGCAACAATGGGTTCTTGGAGTTGGGGTAGCATGGGTACGTAAGGACTTAAATTCATCTATCTAATATTGTTAAACTAGAGTTATAGGCTCTGCATGAGCAAACCTCGCCAGCGGCCATGGGTGTGTCCCAGCGAAGGTGGGGATCCAGGAAGCAGAGCTTGTTGGTTTAGGATTATTATAAATGAACTTATAAGGGCATATGGTACTGTTTTATGAATTTTATCTATTTTATCTCGATCCCAGCCTTCGCTGGCATGACACTATAGTGGTATAACATGGCAGCAACTTAATTGCCATAAACCTAAGCTTGTTTAACAATACCATCTATCTTGTAAATTTTCAAATATACGCATAAGCTAAGCCTTGTTCAAAAACGAGACTTACTAAAGATAACAGTAAAAGTAAGTGTATTAATCAGGGACCTTGGCTAGATAAGCTGGTGTAAATTTGGGTTTAGTAGAGGGTATTGCACTATTTGAATTATGTGGTCGTACTTGTTATATTTGCCCTGTCATCAACTTCATTTTAAAACTTATCATTCGAACAACATGAGTAAAGGACGTGTTTTAGTAGCTATGAGCGGCGGTATAGATAGTTCTATTACTGCACTTCTGTTGCGCGAAGAGGGCTATGAAGTAGTGGGTATGACCATGAAGACATGGGACTATGCCAATAGTGGAGGTAAAAAGAAAGAAACAGGATGCTGTAGCCTAGACTCTATTAATGATGCACGTAATGTGGCGGTCACTTTGGGATTCCCCCATATGATTTTAGATATTCGAGAAGAATTTGGAGATTATGTAATCAACCATTTCACCAGTGAGTACTTAGCAGGTAGAACTCCTAATCCGTGTGTGTTGTGCAACACGCATATCAAGTGGGATGCTTTGTTGCGGAGAGCTGATAAACTTGATTGCGCGTATATTGCTACAGGACATTATGCGAACATACGTTATGAAAATGGGCGCTATGTCATCTCCAGAGGTAAAGACCTCAACAAAGATCAGTCCTATGCCCTATGGGGTGTTTCACAGGCTAGCCTCAGCCGTACTTTACTTCCTCTAGGTAGCTTTACCAAGCCTGAAATACGAGAAATAGCTAGCCAGCGAGGTTTTCAAGAGCTGGTTACTAAATCTGAATCTTACGAAATATGTTTTGTACCTGATAATGACTATCGTGGATTTTTGAAACGCAGGGTAGAAAACTTAGAACAACAAGTACAGGGAGGAGAATTTGTGTTAGAAGATGGCACGGTTATAGGCCATCACGAAGGATATCCGTTTTATACAGTCGGTCAACGTAAGGGACTGGGCATTACGCTGGGCTATCCTGTTTATGTTACGGAGATACAAGCGGATAAAAACCGCGTGGTACTAGGCACCTTTGATGAATTAGCTAGAAATGGCATGTATGTCCATAAGCTCAACATGGGTAAATACAGGGACCTACAAGGCCACAAGCTAGATAGCGTTACCAAGGTGCGGTACAATGACAAAGGCACGCCCGCTGTCCTTGAGCAAG
>CAZZEE010000134.1:0-254 GCA_964652695.1 uncultured Cytophagales bacterium | reverse complement strand
AGCAATAAGGAGCTACCATGAAAGTCTATTTTGGGAAAGGGGTTCATGCCATTGCACCAGGTCAAGCTGCTGTCTTCTACGAAGGAGATGACGTAGTAGGAGGAGGCTGGATTAAATCTTCTTTTCAGCAGGCGGCTGCTACGCAAGCATAATTCTAAATGTAGCGCGTGGCATCAGGAGAACCACTGATGCAGTCCCGAAGCAGTCGCTCGGCTGTGGCGAGTGACGACTATAAAGCTTAGCTGTGCTAAGCA